>JBBTYI010000011.1:0-48586 GCA_038061865.1 Patescibacteria group bacterium
ATGGATAAAAGAGGCAAGAAACTTGCCTAAAATCGCACGGGAGCATGACCTTTTTTGCAAAAAGGTCATAGCCAAAGAAATCTTTGGGTCGAACCTCGTCTTGGCCAACCGCGAGGCGCGCCACAGCGCGCCGAGCGGAGAGGATTTGTCGGGGGGAAATGCTTGGACGGTGCTCCGCACCGCCTCCGAAATGGAAGGCGAATTTGCAGAAAGTTTGATTGTGGAGCCGGAGGTGAGATTCGAACTCACGACCTTTACTTTACGAAAGTATTGCTCTACCAACTGAGCTACTCCGGCTTTTAACTTTCTCCGGAGCGGGTGAAGGGAATCGAACCCTCGTTTATAGCTTGGGAAGCTATTGTACTGCCATTGTACTACACCCGCTTATTACTTATTTTATTTGAACGGCCTCGCAAGTCCCACAGTCCATTGCCATATCTTTTCCCACCACTTTAGTTCTGAATTAGTAATTGGCAGTTGGGAGTTCGCAATTGCGTCAGCATTATACCGATTGCGGTAGACAAAGACAACGTTTTCGTCCGGTTTTTTGAAATTCAAACGCAAGCGCGCCAACTGTTCCAGATAGCTCTCATTTTTAATATTTTCCCGCAGCTGGTCGTTTTCGGCTATGGAGTTCTCGGCTTCGCCGATTTTTTGTTTCAAGTTATCGGCCTCTTTATTGACTTGATTAACTGAACTCTGGATTTTGTAAACCGAGGCGCCCAGCCAAACAACCACTGTCGCCATCAATCCAGCCAGCCACTTTGATTGTAAAATTTTGCTAAACATATTACTCTTATCTTAACCCTGTTTTTATGTTTTCCAAACGAGCTATTAAGATATTTTCAATCATTGTCGCCTTTTTGACCGTCATCGCCATGGTCGCTTTTTTGCTCATTCCCCTGCTGGGTTTTTAATTTAGTCCTTATCGTTTCCGGTTTGAAAGCCGGTGAAACGCCCCGAGTAACCATAGTTTTTTTAGTAATCTTAGCGCCCGGCCGGGAGTGTTTTCTGGGGCCGCTGCGCCGACGGCCGAGCATGGTTTTGTCAATGACCGACCCAGCACCTTTTTGTAATCAAAAAGGTGCTGGGGAGTGTCTTGACAAATCGGCGTCAGAGCAACGGATGAGCCGAGCGCGCTGGGCGAGGCGAGGTCCCCAGAAAGCACTCCCGGCCGGGCGCTACTTCTTCAGCATTTCCAAAAACACGCTCTGTGGAATCTCCACTCGCCCGCTTTCTTTCATTCTTGCTTTCCCCCGCTTCTGCTTTTCCAGAAGCTTTTTTTTGCGCGTCACATCGCCGCCGTAGAGATAGCCGGTTACATCCTTGCGCATGGCGCTGATGGTTTCGCGGGCGATAATCTTACCGCCAATCGCCGCCTGCAAAGACACGGCGAATAATTGTTTGGGAATAATCCCTTTCAGTTTTTCCACAATTTCCTTGCCCTGGTCATAGGCCTCGCTCCGCGGCACCATCCGGGAAAAGGGCTCCACCAAATCCCCGGCCACTAAAATATCCAGCCGCACCAAAGCAGACACCTGATAACCGGTCGGTTCATAGCTCATGGAGGCATAGCCGGAAGTAACACTTTTCAATTGGTTATAAAAGTCGGTGACGATCTCGGCCAGCGGCACTCGGTATTTCAAAATGACAATTTCCTTGGTGAGGTAATCGGTGGCTAAATATTGATTGCGCAATTCGCCTAGTAATTTCATCAGTGAACCCAAATAGCTAGCGGGTGAAAGGATTTCCAAGTCCACCACTGGTTCTTCAATTTCTTCAATCTGCCCGGCATCTGGCAATTGCGCCGCCGATCTAATTTTTAGCTTTTCGTTTTTAGCTTTTAGCTTTATGTGATACTCAACGGAAGGAGCAGAGATAATTAAGGATAGTTTAAACTCGCGCCGCAACCGCTCACTGATAATTTCCGTGTGGAGCATGCCGAGAAAACCCAGCCGAAAACCGCGGCCCAGGGCGGGCGAGGATTCGGGCTCATAAGTCAGCGAAGCATCAGTCAGTTTGAGTTTACTTAAAGCATCTTTGAGCAAATCGTAATCATCGCCGTTCTCGGGGTAAAAACTGGCAAAGACCACCGGCTGGGGCTCTTGATAGCCAGGGAGGGGGTCGGGTTTTAGGTTATAGGTTTTAGGTTCTAGGTTAAAAATGGTATCGCCCACTCGCACTTGGCCGGGATCTTTCAGGCCGGTGGCGAGATAGCCGATCTCGCCGACCGAGAGGACGTCAGATTTTTTTAATTGAGGCGTGAAATAGCCGACCTCAATCAATTGCTCGCTGGCGCCTGAAGCGGCTAGTTTAATCTTTTGGCCAGCTTTGAATTGACCGTCAAATACTCGGACATAGGCAATCACGCCTTTGTAAGTATCAAAAGCAGAATCAAAAATTAGGGCGCGGGAAACCAAGGTGCTAGGTGTTAGGTTATAGGTTTTAGGAGGGGGAATTTGTTCGATGATTACTTGGAGAATTTGCTCTATCCCTTCCCCCGTTTTGGCCGAAACTTTGAGAATATCTGCCCGCTCAATTGGCAAAAGATTTAATATTTCTTCCTCCGCTTCCGCCACGCGGGCGTTAGGCAGATCAATCTTGTTAATTACCGGGGTAATTGTTAAGTGCTGTTTTTGCGCCAGGTGCAAGTTAGCCAACGTTTGCGCCTGGACGCCTTTGGTGGCGTCAACCAAAAGAATCGCTCCCTCCACCGCCGCCAGTGAACGGGAAACTTCATAAGTGAAATCCACATGGCCGGGGGTGTCAATTAAGTTGAAAATATAGTCCTGGTAATTCATCCTCACCGGTTGAAGTTTGATGGTAATACCTCGTTCCCGCTCCAGCTCCATAGTGTCCAAAAACTGCTCCTGCATATTTCGTTTCTCCACGGTGCCGGTCAATTCCAAAAAACGGTCCGCTAAAGTGGATTTACCCGCGTCAATGTGGGCGATAATACAGAAGTTCCGGATGTTTTGCATTTTCCTAGACTATTCTGGTTCGAGTTCTCTGTCCATTGCCAAATCGCCGGTATAGATGGTCTTGCCGTTGAAACTGAAACGGATTGGATCCGCGCCGGTGCCGGATTGTTTTTGCCAAAGCAAACTGTAGTTTCCGTCCGCGGCCGGCGGCGTTTGATAATTGACGATTACTGATTTGTTTTCGCCGGGCTTAATCAGCAACCAGAAACCGAACACCGTTTTGTCCGATTCCTCAAACACCTCCACCCCGGCAAAGGGGCTGAAGGCCGTCGCCTCCAGCGCGTTTAACTCTGGGTCGCTTTTGAAATTATAATCCTCGTAGCCCACCAGCGGCCGATAGTTTGTCAGCGAATGCCCCTCAATACTTTTGAACGCCGAGCCCTTGGGAACATAGACGCGGATATAAGTCGGACTGACTTTATTATAAAATCCGTATTGGGAGCTGCCGCCGTTATGCCGCCGGTTAATGGTCAGCCGGTTGTCCGAACCGCTAATTGACGGCTCCACTTGCAAGTCAAAGGAGCTGTCAATCACGGCATCGGTTTTTGAACCTCTCACGTTTGAAAAAACGATTTGGAGATAATCGCCGCTTGGTTTTTTCATTTCCCCGCCCAGACCGTTTTGCACGGCGAATTTTTCCAAGTCCGGATTGTTAAAGTAAGCCAGGATATGTTTTTGGGCGGCGGCTTCGGCCAAAATCCGGAAAATTTTCAGCCAGCCGTCGCCGGTTTGCTCTTTTAATTTAGCAAAAAGCCGCGGTTGAAACTCTTTTAATATGGTCTTGGGCTGGGCGCGATTATCGCCGTACTCAACCTCGCTTTGAATTTCGGCCAAGAAGTTTCCCCCGTCAAGCGTTAGCTTATACTGCGGCATTTCAATCGGCCCGACGATATCAATAATTTTGCCGATGACGTCGGGGGTTACCGTCAAAATGCCATCTACCAGTGAGCCGCCGCCTTTGCGATAAAACTCCTGGACCTTACGGGCCGAGACGGGAAAATCGGCAAACCAGTTGGCGTCGCGCATGCCCCAGTTGGGGGTGATGTGCTGCAACGGCCGAGGCGGCATAATGTTTTCTTTCAGCTGGCCGTCAATATTATAAGTGTCGTCCACCACTACCTCCTTGAGCATGCCGTCGGCAAATGTCACCAAAGCATAACTGCCCGGAAAGCCGCCGGTGGGTCTTAACTCGCTGTTGTTTTGGAGTAAAACTAAATATTTTCTGGTTCCTCCGCTGCCGACCACGCCCAGCAAAAAATCAGTATAGTCAATGGCGCTGCCGATGTATTGCTGAAACTCGGGAATTTTTCCTTTGAAATCAATAAAAACCTGCTGTTTGTCGGGCGGCAGCAGGCTAACGTCTATATCCGCCAGTAGTGTACCGGCTTGGTTGATGTTTTTATCGGCAAAAACCAAAACTTCCTTAAGTTCGCCCATCAGTTTGCCGGTCGGTTCTTGAGTTAAAATATTTAGCTTGGAAAGAGCGCCGGCCGCCAGTGATAAATTCTCGCCGGCTTTAGCCAAAAGTTTGCCCGCTTTGGTTAAATTGTTAGCCGACTTTAATTTTTCCAGGCCCGGCAGGTTGCCGAAGTTGGACAAAAAAGAAGCCCCCAGGCCGTTTAGGCTAGCGGCTACCTGTTCAAAATCGTCGTAGGCTAAGGCAAAATTGTCGGCCGCCTGCCGAAAATTAAAGTCGGTTAGATTGGCTTTAGCCTGCTCCAGGTTAGCCACGGCCCGATTGCCATCCTGCACGATCTCATTTTTGAAATTCAGTCCGTTCTGGTAGAGCAGGGTACCGGCCAGAAACAAAACCGCCAAGGATACGGTCATTATCAGCCGTTTCCGCCGCCAAGCATTGCCAAATCGGAATCTTTTTTTGTCTTCCCGTTTGGCTGTTCGGAGCACTATTTCAAGTTCGGCTCCGGCACTGGAAAATTGACTACGCGCCTGCGGATAAACATAGCCGGCGGGAGTATCAATTTTTGGCGCTTGCCAGAATTGTTCCAACGGCGCTGGGCGGTACGGCTTGGATGAGGGTGCTAATTGGCGGCGCGCTTTAGCCGACTCGGCGGAAACAGTAATTTGGGTCTTTTTGCGCTGCGCATACAAGCGCGGACGGGATTGCTGGCGGGGCGCGTGCAGTTCGCCGCCGACTCGGGCCAATTCAGCGGTTACGTCAACCGGCTGGGAAATCAGCTTTTCAAATTCTTTCAAAACCAGCAGTTTTGGATCGGGCGGCGGCGGAGATGTTTCAAAAATTTCAGCCACTGCGGCCGGTGGGGCCGGCTTTAACGTTTTTGCTCTGGCCGGGCGAATCCACGGCGTCGGTTCTGTTTTTGCTAATTCAACTTTCTCTCTTAAATTCAACTCTTGTCCAATTGCCCCGATTTTTTCAAAATTCAAAACTCCCGATTCAGTCATCGGTCGCACATCAAACAATGCCTCAAGAATATTTCTGGTCGGAGGCACTTTTTAATTATACACTATAGCGAGAATTTTTTCCTTGAAGACCTGCTTATCAAATTTGAGCGCGTGTTCCCGGATTTTGTCCGGTGCAAAGCCGGTTTCATAATAGCGGCCGACAGTTAAAGCCAGATCAATCTCGCTTTGTTCGTCAAAAAACACCCCGGTTTGGCCGTCGACCACTGTTTCCAGCGCGCCGCCGGCCCGGTAGGCAATCACCGGCCGGCCGGACGCCATCGCTTCCAGCGGCACCAAGCCAAAATCCTCCTCTTGGGGAAAAATCACGGCTTGGCATTTCGCGTAAAGTTCAGGCAGTTTGTAATCGGAAACTAGGCCGAGAAAGATAATATTAGCATTGCCATTGGCTAGCCGTTTCAAGCGGTTCAGCTCGGGCCCGTCGCCAACGATAATGAGTTTTTTGCCGATGGCGTTAAAAACCTTGACCGCCAGGTCAAAGCGCTTGTAGGCGACCAGTCGGCCAACCATCAGAAAGTAGTCATCTTGCTTGGGTGAGACGTGGTACTTACTGACATCAATGGGCGGGTAAATAATGCTGGCTTTCTGCTGATAATATTTTTTTATGCGCGTCCGCACAAACTCGGAGATAGCCACAAATTGGTCCACCCGCAAAGCCGCTTCCTTGTCCCAGATGCGCAGATAGGCGATAAAAGCGGGGATTAGTTTTTTAACCGGCCAGGGATATTTGAATTCGTCTATGTAGCGGTGGCTGTCATCCCAGAGAAAGCGAGTCGGCGTCAGGCAGTAGTTGATGTGGCGGGTGTGCGGCTTGGTGATAATGCCTTTGGCGAACGACGCCGACACCGACAGCACCGTATCAAAGTAGGATAAATCAAACTGTTCGATGGCCAGCGGCATCAGCAGCGGAAAAATCCGGTGATGGCGGCGGCTGAAAGGGATTTTTTGGAGAAAAGAGGTGTGAATTTCGCGGCCCTTGAACACTCTACCGGTGGCGCGCTCATCATAAAGCAAAGTATAAATCGGCGCTTCGGGAAACATTTCGCACAGTGTCTCCAGCACCCGCTCCGCCCCGCCGTATTGATTTAGGTAATCGTGTACTAAAGCGATTTTCATCAACCCGAGCCTAACAGAACTGATTTAAAAATAAAAGTGTTGCATTAGTTACCAACATAGACAAAATTATACGATCGTATAAAATTGTCTATATGAGTAGCAAAGAAAAATTCTTCTCGATTAGTCGGGCAATTTTGGCAACTTTGTGGGAGGCCGGAGAGATTACCATCAAAGGGTTCTTCCCCCACCCCTATTATCACCATTTTTGCCACCATCGGAAGAAACTGTCCATCCACTCGAAATTTTATACTCTCAAAAAAGCCGGACTGATTAAGAAAAGGGGGGCCGATACTTTTTCTCTGACGCCCCGGGGGCAAAAAGAAGCATTTTGGTCAGCACTCAATGCCAAATTAGTTCTTCATGCTCCTCATCGGCAAAAGTGGGATGGCTATTGGCGGATAATATTTTTCGATATACCGGAAAAGAAAAGGCGATTACGAGATGATTTACGTCAAATTTTAAAAACCCTTGGTTTTAAAGAACTCCAACGCAGTGTTTGGGTCACGCCGTATAAAATCCCGGAACTGCTAAACGAATTGCTATGGGAGGAAAAAATAAAACATTACACGCGTTTCATTACGGCGAAGGAAATCGACTATGATCGAGATCTTAAGAAGCACTTCAAATTCATATAGACAAAATCATACGATCGTATGGTTTTGTCTATATAAAGTCCACCTGTAAATATACATAAAATATAAAAGTCAAACCGCTGAGCGGTCGCGGAAAAGTTTTAGAAAAGTCAGAATTAAAATTTTGATGTCTTGTCCCAGTGACCAGTTTTCAATATACAAAGTATCCAAGGCGACTTCTTTTTCAAACGACAGATCGGAACTGCCGGAAACTTGAGCCAAACCGGTAACGCCGGCTTTAATCGCCAACACCCGTTTGTGATGTTTCTGATATTTTTCAATTTCGTCCGGCTGGTGCGGGCGCGGGCCGACCAGCGAGATGTTGCCCTTGAACACATTCCAGAATTGGGGCAGTTCGTCCAGCCGATAGCGGCGAAGTACGCGCCCGACCTGCGTTACCCGCGGGTCATTTTTCATTTTAAAAAGCGGGCTGTCTTGGCGCTCGTTGAATTGCGCCAGGTAAGGTTTCAGCGCTTCGGCGTTCTTGATCATTGAGCGAAACTTGAGCAGATTAAATTCCTTGGTGCCGCTCACCCGCCGCAGACGGACAAACACCGGGCCTTCGCTTTGCCATTTGACAGCCAAAGAAATCACGGCAAATATCGGCAGTAATACCGCCAGACTGAACAATGCCCCCAAAACATCCAAGCCTCTTTTTATGACTTTGCCCCAGCCGTCCAGCGCCGTGCGCTTCAGTTCCAAAAGCGGCGCTCCGGCAATCGTGTCCACGGCAAAATTGGTGGTCAGCGTTTGATAGAGATTGGGGACGAATTTGAAAACCAGGTGCTGTTCATGACAAAAGTCCACCAGTTCCACAACTTTATCGGCGGGATAATTGGGATTGGCCAAAATCACCTCATCCACCCCCGGATTGCCGATAGCCGCCTTTATTTCCCCCACTTCCGGGTTGACCAAGTGTTTAATTATCCGATAGCCGTAAGCGGGATTGGCTCGGATATCGCTAACCAGGCGCCGGGAAATTTCGTCTTCGCCGATAACCATCACCCGGTGCACGCCCAAGTCGTAGCGCGACACCAGATAACGTTGGAGATAGCGCATTACCAGTCGTCCGAATGACACAAACACAATCGCTAACAGCCAGGCGCCTAACACCAGAAAACGGGAATTGAACAGTTCGGCCCGCAGGAAAATATAGACAATGACGGCCATAATCGCCGCCGAGGAGGCAATCGCTACGCGCGCCAGTTCGGTAACGGTCTTGTGCGTGCTGGGCAGGCGGTAGAGGCCAGACAGCGCATAAGCGCCGACAAACAAACCGGAAACGGCCAGTACCAGCAGCAGATAGCGGTCAAACGGCAGGTTGAACTCAAACAGCACCGGCCGGAAAGCCGACAGGATGCGGGTGCGCAGAAAATAGGTGGTAATGCCTGCCAGCACCAGCATCAGCCAGTCCACCGGCAGGAGCAGGACACTGAAAATCAGCTCGGCTTTTTTCATCGGATTCACTATATACCCAAACTGGATCGGCTTCAAACAAAAACTCCGCATTAGCGGAGTTTTTGCGGCTTGGCAAAGCTATAAGCCGAATTCTGTATTTGTGTGATTATTTATCTGGGCCGGCCATTGCTGGACGGCTCAAGCGGCACTCCGTTTACACAATCGCCAATCTTTAATTTCTAATTTAGAAATTAGTAATTAGTAATTGGTCGTTGTATAAACAGCCCGGCCTTGCACCAGACAGGGTTTAGCACGTCTCGCCGTCACCGGCGGACGATGGCGTTCGCCAACTTTTCACCCGTGCCCAGCTCCAGTTTTCGCAAACTGGAGCTGGGTCGGAATTGTCTCTGTGCCACTTTCCCTAAGCTTTGATCAATCGCTCTTGTCTTAAGAACAAGAACTATCAATCTTATACCCGGTGGCCGTTAGCCACTGTCTGCTTACCAGCTCCAGTTTTCGCAAACTGGGGTTGGTGGTGTTCGGACTTTCCTCCAGCTGACGCAACAACCAACTGCTAACTACTAATCTCTAATTTAGATTCTACTAAAGATTGGGGATTAGAAGTTGGCGATTGCGTAAGCCAGCAATCACCCGCTTTGCCAAACTGCTTGCATTATAGCAATTTATTTAGCTCCTTGTCCAGAGTGGCGTTAACTAGCCGGTCAGCGCCGCGGTTTTTGCCTCGCAAGACGTGTTTGAATTTGATATGGGGGAAATCCAGCTTCAAGTTCCACAATTCCACAAACAGTTTTTGCAGCTCCGGTTCCACAATTTTGTAATGGCCGCTGATCTGCCGCTCCAACAGTTCGCTGTCCACCCGCACCTCCACTTGGGCATCCTTCAGTTTTTCCCCGCCCACCAGTTGTTTCAGTTTTTTCAACCCGAAGATGGCTGCCTTGTACTCGGCCTCGTTATTGGTGGCCCGCCCGAGATACTGACTGTACTCTTTCTTCAAAACGCCGCCTTCTTCCACAATCACTGCCCCGATGGCGGCCTCCCCCGGATTACCCCGCGAACCTCCGTCGCTGTACACGATATACTTGCTCATAGTTTATTGATAGTATCCCAAACTCTCCAATCCTGGCAATTTTTCCCCAGCCAGAAATACCAGCATCGCCCCGCCGCCGGTGGAGACGAAATCATACTGTGGCAGGAGGCCGAGGCGGTCGGCGGCGGCGATGGTATCGCCGCCGCCAATAATGGAATACTTGGCCGCGGCGACGGCGCGGGCGGTCTGCTCGGTGCCGGCGGCAAAAGCCGGTACTTCTGCCAGTCCCATCGGTCCGTTCCAGATGACCAGCTCCGCGCCGACAATGGTTTCAGCAAAATCCTGGGCAGTTTGAGTACCGATGTCAACAATTAGTTGATTATCGGCAGTATCTCCCAAGGGTTTAACTTCATTTTTGCCTTGCCCAGACTTATTCTCCGCCACCAATATATCCGTTGGCAACATAACGCCTTGCGATGACGTTAGTTGGGTTGGGGTGGAATCATCCACCACCGATTTACCCACCTTAATCCCCTGCGCTTTGAAAAAGTTATTGGCAATCGCCCCGCCGATAAGGATTTTTTCGGCTTTGTCCAAGAAATTCTTAATGACCGGCAACTTAGTGGAGATCTTCGCTCCGCCCAGCACCAGTACCTTGCCGGCCGCCGGCGCCGCCAGTGCTTTAGTCAGATGCTCAATTTCTTTCTTAATCAAAAATCCAGCATAGGACGGTAAATGTTTGGTAACGGCCACTACTGAGCTGTGGGCGCGATGGCAAACAGAAAAAGCGTCATTGATGTAGAAATCAAAACCCTTGGCCAATTCGGCGGCGAGGGCGTCATCGTTTTTTTCCTCGCGCGGGTCTTGACGGATATTGTCTATCAACACCACCGGGCATTTTTGTAAGATCAGTCCCAGCGAGCCCAGTTCGCTGTGCGGGATGAGGGTTAAGCTTTGACCCAATGCTTCCCCGATTTGTTCTGCAATCGGACTAAAGCTGGTTCTCTCCGCGCGGTGGCTGACCAATGCCACCTGCGCCCCGGAGTTCACCAGATAATCCAGCGTGTGCTTGTGCGCTTTGATACGGAAGGTTTCTATCTCCCCGTCCTTGTCCGCTGCCGGCACGTTAAAATCCACCCGTAACAGCATCTTCTTCCCAGCTAATGCTTCTGGTTTTAATTCATTAAGATATTTCATAGCGCGGAAACTACTTTCAAAACCTCTTCAAACTGCACTGCGTCTAAGCTGGCTTGGCCGACTATGGCGCCGGAGATTTCAGAATGTTTGAGGAAATCGCCTACATTGGCAGAGTTAACACTTCCTCCGTACAAAATAGTTTTCTTACCGGTGAGCCGCGCAATAATCTCGACAGCGGCTAGCGTATTTTCCGGCTTGTCCGGCTCGGCGCCGGGACTAGCGCTGATGGCCCAGACCGGTTCGTAGCAAATCAATATATTCACGACTTGCGATGTTATGAGATTAGCCAGGTTTTTATTCAGCTGTTCTCCCAGTACGGCCTGTCGGTTATCGCCTTTTGTTTTCTCACCAATTAGCAAAATCGGGGTAACACCAGAATTGAGGGCGATTTTTAGTTTTCGGTTAATGATCTCATCCGTATCCCCTCCGCCTGTTGGCGGATAGCGCCGGTCGGAATGACCAACCAAAACATATTGCACGCCAAAATTGTCTCCTCCAGCAGTCCAAAAAATATCTTGAGTTCCGTTAGCTCCTAATTCTTTTACAAACTCGGCGGGCGGACAGATCACGGTTTTGATATTTGGATATTTCGCCGCCGCTTCCGTTTCCGTTTCAAACAACGCTTGCGCTTCAGCCAGTGTGTCGGGATGTGCTTTCCAGTTTGCGATAATAATTTTGTTCATTGCAAGGTGTTTAATCCTGTTTCATATGCAGCAGGATTAAACACTTAGTGTAATTTTGATTCTACTCATGCGTCAAATGTCGGCGTTTAATATGCCGGTAAATATACCAAGTAATCGCTAGCCCCAACGCACCAGCCATGAACAACTCTATTTTATCAAACCACGGCTGGATTCGCTCCCAGTTCTGCTCCGATTCCAGACCGGCGAAAATCAGCAGTATATTAAAAGGTATAGAACCGACGGCAGTATAGCCGACAAATCGCCAGAACGGCATCCGCGCTACGCCCGCTGGAATCGCCACGAAAGCGCGAATAATTGGCAGTAGCCGTCCGATGATAACCAGCTTGCCGCCATGTTTGGCGAATAGTCGGTCGGTATGGTCAAGGTCGTGTTTGAATACCAAGATATAGCGGCCGTACTTTCCCAAAAGCAGGCGCCCGCCCGAAGCGGATAGCCAGTACAACGTCACGTCCCCAATCAAATTACCCAAAGTTACTATGGCAATCACCGGCCAAAGTGCCAGTCGTTCCTGCCCTACCAAAGCCCCGGCAAAAGGCAAAATCAGTTCCGCCGGCACCAGCGACAGCAAAAATCGATCCAAAAAAGACAACAAAAAAACGCCGGTATAGCCGCCGTTAGCCATCAGCTCCAGTGATCGGGAAGCAATATTCTGAATTACTTGAGATAAAATCATGTGACGTGGCTGCTAGGCATTCCTTTAATTTATTACTCAAATCCCCAGGTGCGAAAGCTCGGCAGCAGCAATTTCGGAAATTAATTGGCTTACTTGTTCTATGCTTTTCTTAATTCCTCCGCCGCTTGGTCCGGATCAACACTGTTAACGTCAATGCCGCTGCCCAGTTCAAAGGCGCCGATCATCCCCAGTTTGGGCAAGATTTCAATGTGCCAGGAATAAAATTCGTGCGGGTTAACATCCAGCTCGCCGGTGGGCGCAGTATGGATGAAAAAATTATAGTCTGGATCCCGCAAAACGGTATTGATTTTTTTCAGGGCGACCAGCATGGTTTCGGCCAGATAATTTCTTAAATCATCCGGCAGCTGTTCAAAATGGGCATGACTTTCCTTGGAAAATATTCTCACCTCATAAGGCGATTTGGAAACAAAAGGGCAAAAAGCGATGAAATGATCATTTTCAAATACGACTCTTCTGCCTTCTTTCACTTCCCAATCAATCATTAGGTCGTAGACCCGTTTGCCCTGTTCGCGATAAAACCGCTCGGCCCCCGTAATACTGTGTTCAACGTCCGGCGGCAGAAGCGGTAAAGACATAATCTGGGTGTGGGGATGAGTCAAGCTGGCGCCGGCTCTGGCCCCATGGTTGTGGAATATCAAAATATATTTGACAAAATCTTCTTTGGAAATAGCGCCGAATCTTTGCTGATAAATCTTAAAGACTTCCGACATTTCCGCAACCGAGAACTGGTGCAATTGTTTGTCGTGGTCGCGGAAAATAACCAACTCGTGCTGGCCGCGGGCGGCGTGGGTACTGAACGGCCCAGCTGTTTTAGCGCCATAGCTCGCATTGGCCGCGTTAACGATGGGGAATTTGTTCTGGGCCACTTTGGCAAACCAGTTTACCCCGTTGCGGAGCTTCTCGGGGCCGTCAGCGCCGCCCAGCGCCGGGAAAGTTTCCAGCACTTTGTTGCCGTGCCCCTCCGGATTCTCAAATGGGCATTTATCTTTAGGCACGATTTTTGAAACAACTTCCCGGTCAGGAGCGGGACGCAAAGCCCGCCCGGTGGCAAACAGCACCCAGTCGCCGGAAACCAAATCTTGGCGGAATTCATTTAGATTAGTCATATTTTCCAATTAATAAATTGTATCTTACTTTTAACGTCTGCAGCAGTACTTGCGGATAAGCCCAGACATTTACTTTGGAATCCGGGTCGTTACTCCAGGTTACCGGCAGTTCTTTTATTTTATAGCCGAACATCTGGGCGATGGCCAGCGCCTCCACATCAAAGCCCCAGCCGAAAATGGTCAGGCGCGGGAAAATTTTTTGCGCCGCTTCGGCAGTAAATATTTTGAACCCCCGCTGGGTGTCGCTGATGCCCCAAACGGCAAAAATCTGAATCCACTTATTGCCCAGCTTGCCCATAATCACCCGCCACAACGGCTCGCCACCACCCTGTAATATTTTAGCGCCTTTGACGGCCAGTGAACCAATCACGACTTGATAACTTTGTTCAAAATAAGGCAAAAATTTTTCAAGATGGTCAATGGAAGTGGAATTATCGGCATCAGTAAAAAGCCGATAATCCCCTTGCGCTACCAGCATGCCGGTAGTCACAGCGTAGCCCTTGCCCGGTCGCGGTTCATCAATCACCCGCAAGCCCGGATACTGACTCTGGAAACTTTTGGCAATTTCCGCCGTCCGGTCCTGGGAATGATTATTGACGACAATAATTTCATAATCATAGCCCTGCTTGGCTAGATACTGTCCAATCGCTAAAATTGTTCCGCCAATGCGTTTTTCCTCGTTGTAGGCGGGGATAATTACCGACAAATGCATAGCCAAATTGTATCCTAAAGTTTAGTTAAAACCAACGGGGCGTCAGCGGTCACGGCTACCGTGTGTTCAAAGTGTGCGGCCGGGGAGCCGTCCTTCGTCCGCCAAGCGAGCGTGGTTTTGTCTTCAATCAATTCCGGCTGGCCGGTCACCAGCATCGGCTCAATTGCCAGCACCATGCCTTCGACTAATGACTCCCCTTCACCCGGCCGGCCGAAATTCGGAATCTGCGGGGCCTCGTGGAGTTGTTTGCCCACGCCATGACCGACTAATTGATAGACCACCTTAAAGCCGCCGGAGCGGGCACGACTCTCAATCGCGGAGCCGATGTCGCCGATGGTCTTACCCGGCCGCGCCCGTTTAATGGCTTCCGCCAAGCATTCACGCGTGACGGCTAGCAACTTATTTTTCAATTGCCAATTACTAGCGACATCGTAAGTCACTAATGGAGTTAGCATGGTGGTCGCCGCGTCGGTGATGAAACCCTGGTATTTGACGCCAAAATCAATACTGACCAAATCTCCCGGCTGGATAATTCTTTCCGAAGGCAAACCGTGCACTACTTCCTCGTTGATGGAGACGCACAGCGCCGCCGGATAGCCATCATAGCCTAAAAAAGTCGGCTGGGCGCCGGGATAGTCGTTTAATAATTGGCGAGTGAGATTTTCCAGTTCTTGTGTCCGGATTCCGGCTTTTACTGATTGTTCTAGCGTTCTTAGAATTTCAGCTAGTATCTTCCCGCCCGCCTGCATTATTTGAATTTCCTCTGATGATTTAATTGAAATCATTAAATAAGAGCTTCATTAATTAACGGCCAAGGCTTGCTTTATATCCGCGAACACTTTTTCAATCGGCTGTTCGCCGTTAATTTCAATTACCCGATAGCCGTTATCGCGGAAATATTGCAACACTGGCGCGGTGTCGCGCAAGTACACCTGATAACGCTCTTTGATAATCTCCGGTTTATCCAGCGGGCGGGTGACAATTGGTGAACCATCTTCGGGGCAGACGGAGATATTAGCAAACTCGGGAAAATTGGGAATGGGGTGGCGGTTGGCTTGGCACAAGCGGCGGGCGCTGTTTCTTTTGATTGATTCTGCTTCGCTTAGCTTAATTTCAACGGCAGCAATTTCATCTTTACCGTAAATCCCGGCTAAAAATTCCAGGTTTTTTTCGGTTTCCTCCAGTGTTCGGGCCGAGCCGCTGAAAACAAAACCCTTGACCCGGTCTTTCAGTTTGCCGACTTCTTCTCTGAACCACCTAATGATAACCGCCGGGGTCATCAGCCCACCCCCGAGCCATAACTTTTTCTGCTCGGCTATTTCCGGATCGTTGGGTTCGGCATTTTTGAATTTTTCCTCAATCACCTTGGATATTTCAAAATGGTAAAAGCCGAGCTCCTTGGCTAGCAGCTCGGCCTGCGTCCCCTTGCCCGACCCCGGCGGCCCGATCAGAATGATCGCCATTTTCCGTACTTCTGTCATAGGCTGTGCTGTAAATTAGCGGCATAAGCGAAAGCGTCAAAATATTTCCGCCAGGAATATTCGGTGGATTTGTATTCATTATCACCATAGAAAAAATCGGCCAGCACTTCGCGCACGCGCCATAATTCCTTCCCCCGTCCACCGCGCTGGTTTTTCGGGTCGGCAATAGTTAAATCCAACAGTGCCAAGGCGCGGTCAGCCGCCAGCCGGTCAGCCACCGGCTGACCGGCTGGCGGCTGCTCAGCTCGTGCTTTCAGCGCCCGTGAGACCTCGCCGCCAATATTTCCCAACTGGGCAAAAAGCGAAAGTTTCCGCCAGCGGTCAGCCGTTACCATTTTAAGTCGATAATCCATCTAGGGAATAATAAATTTTTTAATAATCGCGGCGGCTTGCTGGCGAACAGCCGGATTTTCAATTGCCCGACTGCGATTGCCGGTCAGTGGTTTGATGTTAATCAGCGAATCAAACTCCAGCCAATCATCGCCGGTTCTTTCCGGAAAAATATCAAATCCCCACAGGTCAGCGCCTTGTGACCCCTGCGCCACCAACATTTCCGCCAAGTCAACGTGCAAGCCGGCATCAATGGCCACCAATTCTCGTTTGATATCTACCACCCCTTTAACTAAGTCGCCAAATATTTTTTCCGCCAGTGGCCGTAATTCCGCCAACTTAACCGGCTTAGCCAAAATCCGCATAGTCAAAGCATAGCATCCAAAAAAGAAACGAGCCAGTCACCCAGGAGTGCTGGTTCATACTAGCCATAGAAAATAACGGCTAATACTCATACATTGACAGCTGGGCGTTCAGCGCTTTGATGGTTTCCAAGACCACCGAGACCACGATCAGGATAGAGGTGCCACCGATAGCAAAAGCGGTGATGCCGGTAAAGCCGCGGACGACTTGCGGCAGGACGGCGATAGCGCCCAAGAAAATGGCACCGACCAGGGTTACCCGATTGAGCAAATGGAGCAGGAATTGCGCCGTCGGCTGGCCGGGGCGGATGCCGGGGATATAGCCGCCCTGTTTTTGGATATTTTCCGAAATGGATTTGGGGTCAAAAGTAACGGCGGTGTAAAAGTAGGTAAACAAAACCACCAGCAGGAAATATAGAATGCCGTAAACTGTCTGATTTTGGATGAAGCGGCTGAAGGTCAGGGCGATTTTTGACAGCCAAGTGATGCTGGAATTGCTCAAAAAACTGGCAATCATCCCGGGAAAAAGCAAAATGGACAAGGCAAAAATTATCGGCATCACCCCGGCATTATTGACCCGCATCGGCAGATAGGTGGAAACGCCGCCGAAAATGCGGTTGCCGCGCACCCGGCGGGCGTAATTGATGGGGATGTTGCGCTGGGCTTCGGTCAGATAAACTACACCGGCGATGACAATCAAAGCGATGAGCACAAAAGTCGCGTAAGTAAACAATTGCGCCGAACTGTAGGTAGCCAGGGTTTGTCTGATGCTGGTCGGAAAACCGGCCACGATGCCGGCAAAAATCAGCAAAGAGACGCCATTACCGATGTTTTTTTCCGAAATCAATTCGCCCAGCCACATCAAAAACACCGAACCGGCGGCGACCACCAGCAAGGAATTGGCCCAGCCGAACAAACCCAAATGGTCAACTACTCCCTGGCGTGATAAAAGCGTAATAAAAGCATAGCCCTGAAGCACGGCCAAGGGCACGGTCAGCAGCCGCGAGTATTGGTTGAATTTGCGCCGGCCGAGTTCGCCCTCATATTTGTACATCTGCTCCAGCGACGGGAAAATCATGGTTAAAAGCTGCAGGATGATGGAAGCGGTGATGTAGGGCCCCAGCCCGAGCATGACCAGCGAAAAATTGTCCAAGCCGCCGCCGGTAAAAGTACTGATCAGGCCGAACAACTGGTTGTTTTGGAAAAACTCTTTCAACTTTACCGCGTCCACGCCGGGAATCGGAATGGCCGCCGCCACCCGGAAAACAACCAACAGCACCAAGATGAAAAAGAGCTTGCGGCGCAGATCGGGTATTTTGAAAATTTTGAGTAATCGGTTCATGCCGTTTATTTTTATTTTCTAATTTACTTCGCCGCCGGCTTTTAATATTTTTTCCCTTGCCGCCGCCGAAACCTTCAGTTTCGAAATAATCAATTTTTTCTTCAATTCTCCAGTTCCCAAAATCTTGATTCCATTTTTAGCTGTCCTAACTATACCCTTTTTAACCAAATTTTTGGCTGTGACCTTATCGCCTTCATGAAAATTGGAATCCAATTTTTCCAGACTAACCGTGCTGGGTTTGGGTCGGCGCAGCTGGAAAAAGGCATGCTTGATATCGGTTTTTTTGCCGGCGCCGCGCTGTTTCGGGAAAAGTTTCCAAAGCGGATTGTCGCCGCCCCGAAAACCCGGTCGGATGCGATGGCCGGCGCGGGACTTTTGTCCCTTGGAACCGCGGCCGGAGAAAGTGCCTTTTTTGCCGCCCCGGCCGACGCGTTTGCGGTCTTTATGTTTAATTGTCGGCTTTAATTGATGTAGTTGCATGTTGATTCTTCACTTTCAATTTTCTTAACGCTTCAATGGTCGCTCGGGCGATGTTGATTTTATTGCCGGTTCTTTCAATCAGCTTGGCGGTAATGTTTTCAATGCCGGCCAGCTTAGCCACGACGCGCACCGGACCGCCGGCTTTGACGCCGCTGCCGGGAGGCGCCGGTTTGAGCAAAACCACAGCGCTGGAATATTTCTCCGCAATTTCATGCGGAATCGTTCCCTTGGTCAAAGACACGATAATCAAATCCTTTTTAGCTTGGTGGGTGGCCTTGGCCACTGATTGAGCCACGTCCCTGCCTTGAGCGGTGCCGACGCCGACTTTGCCCTTGCCGTCGCCGATTGCCACGGTTGCCCGGAAACTGAAACGCTTGCCGCCTTTGGTGACGCGGGTTACCCGGGCGATGTCCAAAACCTTGGAATCATATTCCGACTTTTCTCTGGGCTGGCGCGGCCGGCGGTCCCCCCGGCCGCTGTTATTTTGTTGTTTAAATTGTTGCCTCATAAACTTTAAATGTCTGAATATTTTAAAATTTAATTCCGCCTTTGCGCAAACCCTCGGCCAGGGCTTTGACCCGGCCGTGATATTTGTAGCCGCCGCGGTCAAAAACGATCCTGGTCACACCGGCTTCTTTCAGTTTATCAGCCAAGCTTTTGCCAATTGCTCCGGCTAGGTCAGTTTTCTTGCCTTTCATTTTGCTTTTTTTCTCGGACACGATTTTACTGCTAACCAGGGTTTTGCCGATACTGTCGTCAACGGCTTGGACGAAAATATGGCGGTTGCTCCGGAAAACCGAAATCCGCGGCACGATTGCCGTGCCAGATACTCTAGCTCTGACCCGTTTATGCCGTCTTATTCTTTTTTGCCGTTTGCTGTTTTCCATATTCAAATATTTAAAGTTACGCCCCGGTTACGGCTTTCTTGCCGGCCTTTCTGATAATCGTTTCGTCGGCGTATTTGATGCCGGTGCCTTTGTAGGGCTCGGGCGGCCGGGCGGCGCGGATTTTGGCGGCCGTTTGGCCGACGGCTTCGTTGTCCATACCTGTTACTTTAATCAGGTTTTTTTCAACTTGGAAACTGACGCCCGCCGGCGCTTTGATGACCACCGGATTAGTATAGCCCAAACTCAATTCCAGTTCCTGGCCCTTGGCTTGGGCTTTGTAACCAACGCCGCTGAATTCCAGCACTGTTTCAAAACCGGCCGAAACGCCTTTGATCATATTGTTCAAGAGCGCCCGGCACAAGCCCCAGGTTTTATTATTCCCGTCCTTGACTGAAACCCAAACCTTGCCATTCTCAATTTTAAATTCGGCCGCTTCCGAGAATCGCCTGACCAGTTCGCCTTGCGGGCCCCGGACATTGACGTTTGCGCCGTCAACCCTTATCGCCACGCCCGCTGGAATTACAATTGATTTTTTGCCGATTCTGCTCATATTACCAGATTTCAAAAAGGATCTCTCCCCCCACTCCGGCTTTTCTGGCTTCCTGACCGGTCATTAAGCCTTTGGAAGTGGAAACAACGGCGATGCCGAAACCGCTTTTAACCGGGTAGAGTTTAAGCTTGCCGCCATAAACGCGCCGCGACGATTTGGAAATTAGTTTAATGCCGTTGATGGCGCCGGCGCCGTCAGTGTATTTCAACTTCAGTTGAAGATAAGGTATTTCCGCTTGCCGCGCTTTCCTCATTTTTTTCTCAACTTCAACGATAAAACCTTTGTCTTTCAAAATCCTGGCAATCTCCAGCTTGAGATTGGAAAAGGGAACGGCAATATTTTCCGCTCCGACGGCTTGCGCGTTTTTCAGTTGAACTAACAGGTTGGCAATAGTAGTCATGAATAACTATATTTAAATATTGATTTCACCAGCTTGACTTCTGAACTCCGGGCAATAATCCGTCACTGGCCAATTCCCGGAAGTGGATCCGGCACAAACCGAATTTTCTCAAGTAGCCATGCCGGCGGCCGCAGATAAAACAGCGGTTGACCTGCCGCACCTTGAACTTTGGTTTTTTTTTCGCTCTTGCTTTTACTGCTTCAGTAGCCATAGGCGTTTTAAGTTTTTACGGGAAATCCCATCAATCTTAATAACTCCATCCCTTCGGCTTGGCTCTTGGCGGTGGTGACAATGCTGATTTCTAAACCGAAAATATCTTTCAGCGACTCATAAATCACCTCCGGGAAAATATTGTGTTCTTTGACGCCGATATTGAGACTGCCGTGCTGGTCAAAGGACTGGGAGTCAAGACCGCGAAAATCGCGGGTTCTGGGCAGGGCAATGGAAATTAATCTATCTATAAAATCATACATCCGCCGGCCGCGCAAGGTTACCAGCAGGCCGATTTCCAGACCCTGGCGGAGTTTAAAGCCGGCTATAGATTTTTTGGCTTGGCGGATGGCTGGTTTCTGGCCGGTCAGCTTGGCCAGATCTTGGCCGATTTTTTCAATGGCTTTGGTCTCTTTAGCCACGGCTTTTCGGCCAAAGCCGACGTTAACCACCACTTTGCTGATCTTGGGCACGGCCATGACATTTGGGTAACCGAATTTCGCCCGCAGGCCGGGGATAACTTCCTTTCGGTATTTAGTTAATAATCTCGGGACCATATTTAAATATTTAAATGTTTAAATGTTTAAATGTTTAAACATTATATATCGCTGCCGCACTTTTTACAGATCCTTAATTTCTGTTCACTCTCAATTTTATGGCCGACGCGAGTCGCTTTGCCGCACTTGGGGCAAATCAACTGGACAATGGATACATTCACGGCGCGTTCCTTACTGATAATTTGCCCTTTCTGGCCTTCGCGTTTAGCCCGCAAATGTTTTTTGATCAAGTTTAATCCTTCAACCACCACTTTGTTCTCGCTCGGGAAAACAAACAAAACTTTGCCCGTCTGGCCGCGGTTTTTACCGGATAGCATTATTACGTTGTCATCTTTCCTTAACTTCAAGGTTATAGGTTATAGGTTAAACGATTTCCTGCGCCAAACTGGCAATGGTGTCAAACCCCCGCTCTTTGATTTCCCGCGGTATCGGCCCGAAGACCCGACCGCCTTTTGGTTCTTTGCCTTCAAGCAAAACCACGGCATTGTCGTCAAACCGAATGTAGCTGCCGTCCCGGCGGCGGAAATTATTGCGCTGGCGGACCACTACCGCCCGAACTACGTCTTTTTTCTTGACTGGTTTGCGCGGCTCGGCGATTTTAACTGAAGCCACGACGATATCGCCGAGTTGAGCGTAACGGTGCTTGGAACCGCCCAAAACTTTAATTACGCCAAGCTTTTTGGCGCCAGAATTATCAGCTACATTCACAATTGATCGTAGTTGGATCATGTTATTGTTTTCCCACGACCTGCCAACGTTTCTCTTTCGACATTGGGCGGGTTTCTTGGATCAGTACTTTGTCGCCAATACGGTATTCGCTTTTTTCGTCGTGAGCCTTAAATCGTTTGGTAACCTTGTAATACTTTTTATATTTGGGGTGTTTGACCAGCCGAGTTACGGCCACGACAACAGTTTTCTGCATTTTGTCGGAAACGATTATCCCCCGGAGTGTTTTATTTTTTTTGTTTTCTTTATCCATGTTTTTTTAATTCTATTTGTTATTTCCTACTTTCTCATTCAGGGCGGTCATCACCCGGGCGATTTCTTTTTTGACTTTGCCGATTTGGCTGGAATCTTTCAGCGCTTTGTTAGCCAGTTCAAACCTGAACTTGCCTAGTTTGATTCTGGCTTCTTTGAGCAACTCCTGCAGTTCGGCAATATTTTTGTTTTGTAAGTCAGTAAATTTCATTTATTCAAAAGTGTCGATGACTGTTAATAGATTCGCGTGCACTACAAACGATTCGCATGCGCTATTCGTAAGCGTATGTAACCACTATTTGTAAGTGTACCCGACTACTTCTTAACAAATTTAGTTTTAATCGGCAGTTTGTGGCCGGCCAAACGGAAAGCCGCTTGGGCGGCGGCTTCGGGCACGCCGTCCATTTCAAACAGTATTCGCCCGGCTTCGGCCACGGCGATAAAATGCGACAGTGAGCCGGCGCCGCCGCCCATGCCGACTTCGGCGCCTTTTTGGGTGCGCGGTTTGTCGGGAAAAACCCTGATCCAGACTTTGCCGCCGCGCTTGATAAAATGGGTAATCGCCCGCCGCGCCGCTTCCAGCTGGGTGGATTTCAGCCAACCGGACTCGGTGGCTTTCAAGCCATAGCTGCCGAAACTTAAATAATGGCCGCGGGTGGCAACGGCTTTGATTTTACCGCCATGAACTTTCCGATGTTTTATACGTTTTGGCTGTAACATAACCTTTAAATGCTTAAATATTTCAAAATTTTAGTCCCTTATAAATCCAAATCTTTATGCCGACTGTGCCATAACTGGTAAAGGCCGTGGCGCGAGCGTAATCAACGTCGGCGCGCAGGGTTTGCAGGGGCAAACTGCCTTGTTCCAAGTGTTCGGTGCGGGCGATTTCCCTGCCGTCCAGTCGGCCGGCGATCATGATCTTCGCCCCCTTGACCGTTTTGCCAGCGGTTATCTTGGACAAAGTTTGCTTCATAACTCTTCGGAAAGGAATTCTTTTTTCAATCTGTTCGGCCATTGCTTCAGCCATGATCGTCGCCGAACTTTCCGGATTTTTGAATTCCTGGACGTCCAGCCGAACCGCCGTCCTGCGTTTGATTAATTTCTGCAAAGCGGTTTTCAGATCTTCAATGCCGGTGCCGCCGCGGCCGATGATCAGGCCCGGTCGGGCAGTGCGAATGATAATTGATAAAACGTCCGGACTGCGCTCAAGCTCCACCCGGTCTACGCTCATATTTTTCAGTTTCTGGTTTAAGAACTGCCGGATGGCTAAGTCCTCTTGTAAAAACTCCTGGTATTTTTTATTGCCAAACCAGCGGGATTTCCAATCCTTATTAGCGCTTAGTCTTAATGAAATTGGTGATACTTTCTGCCCCATTGCTATCGTTGATTTAATGTTATATTGCTTTTCGCCTGAAAAATCTTCGCATTCCCTTCAGTCCGCCGAAAACTCCTTTCTGCTTGGTTTCCGCGGCCGGTGGTTTGACGTCCCGGTGCCGAGATTGCTCTTTGCGTTGAGCCACACTGGTTTTTTCAGGACTTGGCTCAACGCGCCGTTCAATTTCGGCGCGGGGACGCTCAATTCGCATCCCCGGCACCCGCTCATCCAAGATAATTCCGATATGGGAAGTTTTTTTCTCGATTGGCGAAGTCATACCGAAACCCTTGGGCCGAAAACGCTTTAATTTTGGCCCTTCATTCACAATCACTTGCTTAATATACAGATTTTCTTTGACTAGGCCAAAATTATTATGGGCGTTAGCCAAAGCCGAGTCCAACAGCTTGGCCAGCGGCCGGCCGGCTTTTTTAGTCAAATGTTCCAAATGGCTTTTAGCCCGAGCCACATTCAAATTCTTAAGCGGACCCGCCAGTAAACGGACTTTTCGGGGAGCAATTCTTAAATTGTTCAGTTGGGCTTTGACTTGCATGCTATTGCTTTTTCTCGGGTTCCACCTTTGCCGCCTGGGCGGACTCAATTTCTTTTTGTTTAGCCGTTGCTTCCAATTCTCTTTGCATCCGGCCGCCGTGCCTGACGAATTTGCGCGTCGGCGCGAACTCGCCCAATTTATGGCCAACCATATCTTCACTAATGAAAACGGGCAGATGGAGCTTACCGTTGTGGACGCCGAAAGTAAAACCCACCATTTCCGGCGTGATGGTTGACGCCCGCGCCCAAGTCTTGATTACGGTTTTATCGCCCACTCTCAATTTACCCAATTTCTTGAGCAATTTCTGATCAACATATACTCCTTTTTTCGTACTCCTAGACATAATTCGTGCGTTCTTTATTCGTATGCACTATGAATTATTCGCATGCACTATTCGTCAAGCGTATGTAACTATTTTTTCCTTCGTCTGATAATAAACTTTCCTGATTTCTTTTTTCGGTTTCGAGTCTTCACACCGCGGGCTGGTTTGCCCCAAGGCGTTTTCGGTCCGGGCAGACCGATCGGCTGTCGGCCTTCGCCGCCGCCATGCGGATGGTCAACCGGATTTTTGGCCGTGCCCCGCCCCCACGGCCGAATGCCCAAATATCTGGCCCGGCCGGCTTTACCCAAGCTGATGGAACTGTGTTCAATATTGGATAAGCGGCCGACGGAAGCCATCACCTCGCCGCTGAATATCCTGATTTCCGAGGAAGGCAGAACTATTTGGACGTGTTTGCCTTCATGCGCCAATACCGTTGCCGCCGCTCCGGCCGAACGGATCAACCGGCCGCCTTGGCCGGGCTGGATTTCCAGATTGTGGATCAAGGTGCCTTGCGGGATATTTTTCAGCTTCATCCGGTTGCCCGGTTCAAGCGAAGTTTTCTCGGCGGTCACCAACCGGTCGCCAACCTTCATGCCGTCGGGCGCCAGGACATAGCGTTTTTCGCCATCGGCATAATGCAGACGGGCAATGCGGACGGTGCGGTTAGGATCGTATTCTATTGAAAAAACTTCAGCCGGAATATTCAGTTTATCTTGCTTAAAATCAATCAGGCGATAGAGACGTTTAACGCCGCCGCCGCGGTGGTAGCTGGTTACCCGGCCTTGATTGTTGCGGCCGACCGAACGTCGAAAACCGCCAGTCAGTTTTTTAAGCGGTTCGATTTTGGACAAATTGGAAAAATCATAACCGATCATCTGTCGGCGTCCGGGAGTTGTGGGTTTGTAGTATTTAGGCATAAGTGTAAAACTCAACTTGAAATATCTATCTTATCTCCTTCCACCAGGGTGACAATCGCTTTTTTGAAACCCGGCCGGAAGCCGGTCGTCCGGCCCAGCCGTCTGGCTTTAGCCGGCATTGACAGCACTGCTACCTTATTAACCTTAACCTTGTACAATTTCTCAATCGCTTTCCTGATTTCAATCTTATTGCTGTCGCTTCCGACTCGGAAAACGTATTTATTCAAACCGGCCATCAGGCCGGCTTTTTCGGTTTGGTGCGGCGCCAAAATCATTTGATAAGCCCGGGCGTCCTCGCCAACCGGTAAAACAGTTTTCGCTTTAATTTTCTCCCCGACTGCTTCCGGCAGTTCTTCGTTTTTTATTTCTTTTTCTTTTTTCTTTCCAAAAATCGCCATAATTCCATTAGCGTTATTCGTATATCAGTGCATCATATTTTGTAAGTCTTCTCAATCACCGCCACGGCGTCTTTCAGCATAATCAGATATTTATTTCCCAAAACTTCACCAATGTTCAAACTGTCGGCCGGCCGGACTCCGGCGAAAGGCAAATTGCCGACTGCTCGGACAATGCCCCGGTTGGCGCTGGGCGTTACCAGTAAAATTGAATCATTTTTCTTTCCACCCCGGCGGTAGCCCGCCAGGTTGGCGGAAATATTTTTGAAAAAGCCGGCCGCTGCTTTGGTTTTCATATTCTCAAAGCGCAAATCGTCCAGCATTAAAAATTCGCCGTCCCTGACTTTGGAAGACAAGACCATAAACAAAGCCCGGCGCTTCATCGTTTTGTTGATTTTCTTTTTGAAATTGCGCTCTTTGGTCGGGCCGAAAGTCACGCCGCCGCCCCGCCAGATCGGCGAGCGGATGGAAGCATGCCGCGCCCGGCCGGTGCCCTTTTGGCGCCAGGGTTTTCGGCCGCCGCCGCGGACTTCCCCTCGCCCTTTGGTATGGGCAATCACTTGGCGGGCATTGGCCAATTGACTGGTTAACACTTGATGAACCAGATCGGGATTCAATTTCAAATCGAAAATCCGTTCGGGCAAATTGACTTCACCGATCACTTCGCCGCCTTGGTTGTATAGATTAACATTCATAATTAATTTCAAATTTTAACTACCTCCAGCAGCGTTCCCCTTCTCCCCGGCACCGCCCCCTTGACTGCCAGTAGATTATTCTCCTTATCCACTGAGATAACTTTCAAGCCGCGGGTAGTCACTCGTTCACCGCCCATCCGTCCGGCCATGCGCATGCCTTTGAGGGTGTGCTGGGGAAAACGCTGACCGATGGAGCCGCCGTGGCGCAGAACGTGATGGTGGCCGTGGCTGGCCGGCATGCCGGCAAAGCCATGCCGCTTGACCACTCCCTGGAAACCCTTGCCTTTGGACAGCCCGCTGACTTTGACCACATCGCCGGCTTCAAAAACCGAAACGTCCAAGACATCGCCGCGTTTTAATCCTTCGGCCGGCATCCGAAATTCTTTAATCCCCTTGTTTAATTTCTTGGCTTTCCCGAATCCGACTTGCACCGCTTCATAGCCGTTTTTATCCCGTTGGCGGATTTGGGTCACGGTCACCGGCCCGGCGGCAATCAAAGTTACCGGCACCACTATCCCGTCCTCCTGAAAGACCCTGGTCATCCCGATTTTTCTGCCCAGAATGAATTTAGCCACTTTGAACAAAAAACCCAGACTTAGCTGGGCATTAAAAAACCATACTAAATCTAAGAATATAAATTAGGTTTTAATAAAAGTTAAAACCATTATTTGTTCTGTTACCACAGAGTGAAGTAACAGGTGCAGTTCCCCTAATAATAAGAAAATTACACCTGGCACCTTATTCGTGTGCGCTACAAACGATTCGCATGCGCTATTTGTAAGCGTATGTAACCACTATTTGTAAGCGTATTCGACTACATTTTAATTTCAATATCTACACCGGCCGGCAGATTCAGGTTCATCAAGGAATCAATGATCTTGGGGTTGGGGGCGGTGATGTCAATCAGCCGTTTGTGGACGCGCATTTCAAATTGTTCGCGTGAATTTTTATCAATGAACGAAGCGCGGTTGACGGTATATTTGTGGATCTCGGTCGGCAAAGGCACCGGTCCGGTTACCTGACCGCCGTTTCTTTCAATGGTCTCAACGATCTGGCGAGCGGATTTATCAATCACTTTGTTATCGTAGGCCTTCAGTTTAATCCTGATCCGCTGGCTCAATTCCGGGATTTTTTCTTTTTTGGTCGGCATTTTAACAATGAGCTAAAGAGCTAAAAGTTTAAATATTTAAACATCTAAGCCCCGATACTATCGGGGCTTAGGTTATTTTCATTAAGTAGTAACTTTGGTTACCACCCCGGCGCCGACCGTTTTGCCGCCTTCTCGGATGGCGAACCTTTGTTTTTCTTCCATGGCAATCGGAGCGATCAGTTTAACTTTAAAGGTAACGGTGTCGCCGGGCATAACCATTTCCGTACCTTCCGGCAAAGTGACTTCACCGGTCACGTCGGTGGTGCGGAAATAGAATTGCGGTTTATAGCCCTTGAAAAACGGGGTGTGGCGGCCGCCTTCTTCCTTGGACAAAACGTAAACCTCGGCGTCAAACTCGGTATGCGGGGTGATGGAACCGGGTTTAGCCAAAACCTGGCCGCGGGAGACGTCTTCTTTTTTGACGCCCCGCAACAGCAAACCGGCGTTGTCACCGGCCATTCCTTCGTCCAATTGCTTGTTAAACATTTCAATACCGGTAATTACGGTCTTGGCGGTCGGCTTGATGCCGACGATTTCCACCTCTTCATTGATTTTGACTTTGCCTCGTTCCACTCGGCCGGTTACCACCGTGCCGCGGCCTTCAATCGCGAAGATGTCCTCAATCGGCATCAAAAAAGGTTTGTCGGTTTCGCGCACCGGTTCGGGAATGTATGAATCCAGGGTATCAGTTAATTCCTTAATCGGTTTAACTGCGGCGTCGTCTTTGGATTTGGCTTCCAGCGCTTGCAAAGCTGAACCGCGGATAATTGGTGTCTTATCACCAGGATATTGATATTTATTCAATAACTCGCGGATCTCCGCTTCCACTAGGTCAACCAGTTCTGGGTCGTCCACCATATCCACTTTGTTCAAAAAAACAATAATTGCCGGCACGCCTACCTGACGGGCTAAAAGAATGTGCTCGCGGGTTTGCGGCATCGGGCCGTCAGGAGCGGAAACCACCAAGACCGCGCCATCCATCTGGGCGGCGCCGGTGATCATGTTCTTGATGTAGTCGGCGTGGCCGGGAGCGTCAATGTGGGCGTAGTGGCGCTTGGGAGTTTCGTATTCGGAATGGTGCAAAGCGATGGTAATGCCTCTGGCTCTTTCCTCCGGAGCGTTGTCGATTTGGTCGACTTTTTCGACTCGGGCTTTGTAACCCTCGTCTTTTAACAAGTTCAAAGTATGCAAAATTGCCGCGGTTAAAGTGGTTTTGCCGTGGTCAACGTGGCCGATGGTGCCGACATTCAAGTGCGGTTTTGATCGTTCAAATTTTTCTGCCATTTACTTAAAAACGCTCCGTGGCTACCCTAACTGCAGAAACTTAAAAGCTTGCCGTCAGCGGTAGTTTAAAAGCTGAAGCTTATTACCTATATATAGGCGACGATAGACAGTATAGCCAAGCGGGAGCGGCTAGTCAATACTTTAACCCTCTTCCACTTCAGTGCCGGTCACGCCCAGTAATTCCGTTTCTTCTTTCTGCCTGATTTCTTCTTTTAAGCCCAAAATTTCCTGATTAAGCTTTTCAACTTCTTCAGTATTCTCGCCTCCCGCCGGGTGGCCGGCCGGGACGGTCGGGTTTTCAAGTTTTTTATAGCTTTCATACGATAAAATCACCAGCTCGGGTGTACTGCCGTTCATCACCACAATGCCGCCCAATTTTTTGGCCAGTTCTTTAAGTTCTTTGAAATCCATAGACCATTTCTTATACCAAAAGCCAAAAATCATTGCAAGCGCCCTACGGGCTTGACCAAGTATGTTTCTTCCGTTAGATTAAATCATCAACCACATCATGGAAACCCAAAGCGACAGCCGAAATTATGAACTGGCTTACCACCTCAATCCGGACATTGAAGAAACCGAGATTAAGACCAGAGCCGAAGAACTGGAAGCGGTGATTACCCAAAGCGGCGCTTTGATTTTGACTGTCCGCGAACCTAAGCGTAAACATCTTTCCTATCCGCTTCACCACAAAAAGTACGCCTATTTCGGCGTACTGGATTTCAGCGCCGGCCCCGAGACGCTGGAGAAAATCAATGTCCAGCTTAAATTCCAGAATAGTCTCCTGCGCTATCTTCTGATTAAAAAGGAGCAGGCTGATAAAGAATTGAGAGTTTTAGGCGGCGAACGGCCGCGGCCGAAAATGCGGACCCACGAACCGAGCGTCCCCGGCCGCGAGACACCGGCTCCAGAAGTAAAACCGGAGCAGATGGAGAAAGAGATTGAGGAAGTGCTGGGAAAAATATGAATTTAAACAAAGTATTTCTAATCGGCCGGTTAGTCGCCGACCCCGAAGCTCGGACCACTCCCAGCGGCCAGCTGGTGGCGACTTTGCGCATCGCCACCAATCGCGTCTGGAACAATCGCCAGACCAATGAAAAACAGGAACAGGTGGAGTTTCATACCGTCATTGCCTGGAGCCGACTGGCCGAGATCGCCCAGAAATATTTATTGAAAGGGCAAATGGTGTTTATTGAAGGCCGTCTGCAAACCCGTTCCTGGCAGGGCGCCGACGGCGTCAAACGCTACCGTACCGAAATTGTCGCCGAAAATCTTCAGTTAGGCCCGAAAGCGCTGGGTACTGCCAGAACCGCTCCCGCCGCTATGCCCCAGGGTCAAACTCAAGAAAATATGAAAACTCCGGCTGATGACGATATTCCGGTAATTGACCAGGAAGCGCCGGTGGCCAATCCGATAATCTCCGATGATGAAGTAGAGGAGACGGAGATAGATCTGAAGGAAATACCCTTCTGACGAAATCACCAATCAATAATTTCCAATCACCAATCGTTTACACAATCACCAATCACTAATCACCAATCATTAATCGCCAATTATTGAAGATTGTAGATTGTCGATTGTTGATTGCATCAGCATGCCCTGCATCGCCTGCCAGCAAAAAATTAATCACGTTGACTACAAGCAGACCGACGTCTTGCGGAAGTTTGTTTCCGGCCAATTTAAGATCTCTTCTTCCAGCCGCACCGGCTTGTGCAAAAAGCATCAGCGCATGGTTGCCAACGCCGTTAAACTTGCTCGCTTTATGGCCTTGATGCCATATACTAAGGCCCAGACCCGCAAAAAATAGCCGTTTAAAAGCAGGCAATTGCAATTGTTCATCCGTCCCAACAAGCCGAGCTAGGCTGTAGTCGTTTCCGCTACCGCCGCCGCTTTTTTGATCAGGCCCAAGATTTCTTTTTCAATCTGGGGATTCTCTTTGAGATACTGACGGGAGCTCTCCACTCCCTGCCCCAGCTTTTGCTCGCCGAAGTTATACCAGCTGCCGGATTTGCTGACCACATTCAAAGCCACGCCGGTGTTGATCAGGTCGGCCAGCCGGGAAATGCCTTCGTTGTATAAAATATCAAACTCGGCGGTGCGGAAGGGCGGGGCTACTTTGTTTTTGACCACTTTTACTTTTGTGCGGTTACCGATAATCTTTTCGCCGGCTTGGATCTGCGCCGCCCGCCGGATTTCCAAACGCACGGAAGAATAGAATTTGAGCGCCAGTCCGCCGGTCGTGGTTTCGGGGTTACCAAACATCACGCCGATTTTGTGGCGGATTTGATTGACGAACATTACGGTGGTATTGGTCTTGGCGACGATGGCGGTCAGTTTGCGCAAAGCGTGCGACATCAGCCGGGCTTGCAGTCCCATATGTTGTTGATCCATCTCGCCTTCAATTTCGGCGCGCGGCGTCAGCGCCGCCACCGAATCCACCACTATCAAATCCACTCCGCCCGAACGCACCAGCGTCTCCACAATTTCCAGCCCTTGCTCGCCGGTATCGGGTTGGGAAATCAGCAAATCGCCGATTTTTACCCCAATTCGCTTGGCATATTCCGGATCTAGCGCGTGCTCGGCATCCACATAGGCGGCGATGCCGCCCATTTTTTGAACTTCCGCCACGCAATGGAGACAGACGGTAGTTTTTCCGCTCGACTCGGGACCATAGATTTCAACAACCCGGCCGCGCGGGATGCCGCCGACGCCGAGCGCCAAATCCAGTGAGATAGAACCGGTTGGAATCACGTCCACGTCAACCTTTTTGGTGTCGCCTAATTTCATAATTGACCCGTCGCCGTATTTTTCCTGGATTTCTTTAATCGCCAATTCTACCCCGCGCATCCTCCCGTCGGTTTTGGCAGACTTTGTTTCTTCCTTTTTGGTTTTTTCTTTAATCATCTTATATTTGTTCGTTGGTCGGTTCTTCCTTAGTTAATATCATTTCATCGGTTGAGGTAATTTCCGCCACAGCGCCATCGTCCGGTTCTTGACCGGAGCCAATCTCCGCTGGGCCGGGACGGCCAATGAATACTTCCCTGGGTTTGGCCCCTTCCCCGGGACCGATGATCCCTCTTTCCTCAAGCAGATCCAAAAGCCGCGCCGCCCTGGCATAACCTACCCGCAAGCGTCTTTGCAAAAGCGAAGCCGAGGCCTTGCCGGCTTGCGCCACTACGATTTTGGCTTCTTCATACAGTTCATCGCCGACGTCGTTAATCTCGGCCAGGGTCGCGGAAACCGCTTGATCAAGGTCCAGCTTAAGATCGTTTTTGACTTCTTCCTCTTCTTCCGCGGTCGCTTCTTCCATTTCTTCAGCCTGCTGTTTGATGAATTTGGCTACGTCTTTGACTTCTTTTTCGGAAACAAAAGCGCTTTGAATGCGGCGCGGCTTGGAAGTGTCGCCGGCCTGGTAGAGCATATCGCCATTGCCCAAAAGTTTTTCGGCGCCGGCCATGTCTAAAATCGTTCTCGAATCGACTTGGGAAGCGACCTGGAAAGCGATCCTAGTGGTAATATTAGCTTTGATCAGTCCGGTAATCACGTCGGTTGACGGTCTTTGCGTGGAGACGATCAGATGGATGCCGACTGCCCGGGCCATTTGCGCCAAACGAACAATCGCCGCCTCCACGTCCCGCCCGTGGGCGGCCATTAGGTCAGCCAGCTCGTCAATCACGATCACGATGTAGGGCATGATTTCTTTTTTGCCGGCAGCTTGTTTGATATTAAAGGAAGCAACGTCGCGCGAGCCGATTGCCGACAGCCGTTCGTAGCGTTTTTCCATTTCTCTGACCGCCCAGCGCAAAGCGTTGACCACTTTCTTTGCATCAACGATCACCGGTGTAATCAAATGGGGAATGCCGTTGTATAAAGTCAGTTCCACCCGTTTGGGGTCAACCAAAATCAGTTTGAGCGTGTCCGGCGAGTGCTTATACAAAAGAGAAAGCAAAACCGTGTTGATACTCACTGACTTGCCGGTGCCGGTGGCGCCGGCGACCAGCAAGTGAGGCATTTTTTCAAGCGCGGTAAAAACCGGGAAACCGGCCACATCCCGGCCCAAGACCACCGGCAGATAGCTGGTCGTATTTTTGAACTCTTCGGCTTCAAATAAATCGCGCAAGCCGACCAGCGCTGATTTTTTGTTGGGCACTTCAATGCCAACCAAAGCCTTGCCCGGAATCGGCGCTTCGATCCTGATCGGGTGGGCAGCCAAAGCCAAAGCCAAATCGGAATTGAGGACGGTGATTTTGGAAAGCTTGACGCCCATCGCCGGCCGCAAGGTGAACTGGGTCACAGTCGGGCCGATCGAGACCTCGCCCATTTCCACGTCAATGCCGAAGTTGGACAGCGTCCGTTTGATAATCGTCACGTTGGCATTGATGTCGCCGGCGCGTGGTGTTTCTTTATCGGTATGCAAAATTTCCAGCGGCGGCAAAACCCATTTACCCGATTTAGAATGTTTAATCACGAATTCGCGTTCCTCGTCGTCCCCGTGCCGATGTTGCGCCGCGCGTTGAGCCGAGTCTCTGGCCCCTGACGGGACGCGAACATCGGCAGCAATCTCGGCAGCGGGACGGTTAATAATTTCCCCGCCGCGCTTAATTACCACTTTGTCTTCCAGATTTTCTTCTTCCTCCTCCGCTCCTTCGCCGGCTTCGGGCTTAGCCAGTAAGCCATAAACCGGAATATCCAAAACCACCAAAACTGAAACCAGCAATAAGATAATTAGAATAATAAAAGAGGTGATGAAACCGACTGACTTAAAGAGCGGGAAACCGATGATTAAGCCCAGGTAGCCGCCCTGACTGACGCGCAAAGCCAGGTCGCCATCGCCGATGATATGGAAAACTCCCAAAAAACTTAAAACAAAAAGCATCGTACCGACGATGGCGCTGACATAAACGCGCCGGGAAACGGACTTAAAAAAAGCCGCGCCCAGCAGAGCAAAGGCAATCGGCACCAAAAATATCCCCCAGCCGAAAAGCTGTCGCGCCAGGGCGGCGAACAGTCGCCCGCCTCCGCCGGCTTGATTAAAAAAAGCCAGGGTTGAGATCAAGGCTAAGCCGATGCTGATAACGCCAAAAACGCTGTTTTTAGTTTCCTGCGATAAACCCAGAACTGCTCGCTGCTCTTCCGTCTCCTTCAGCTCTCTTGCTTTTCTTTTCTTTTTAGACATATCAAATATTTAGATACTATTTAGATTAGTACAAGATAATTCTATAAAACGGGTGGTTAAAAAGCAACCGGGGATTGACCTCGTTAAACACCTTGTGGATAACGCATTCTCTAACGGGGTTGACAAACCATTGAAAAGGAATAAACTTACCGGTAGATTAATTTTTGAGGTGTTATCTGAAATCTCGCACAATTAGCGAACGTAGTTTTTAACTTTCCCCCGCTTAGCGGGGGTTGGGTGTTTTTGTCGTCGGTAATTTACCGCGGGTTATTCTATGCGGAAAATTTTCACCAAATACATGCTCGACTTGATCCAGCCGCCGAATTTGGTCCAGGTGCAGTTGGATTCCTATAAATGGTTTATCGAAGTCGGCCTCAAGGAGCTTTTCAATGATATTTCGCCGATCGGGGATTGGACCGGTAAGGAGCTGGAGCTGCGTTTTTTGGATTTCAAGCTGGAAGAACCTAAGTACAGCGAGGCAGTTTCGCGGGAGAAAAACATCACCTACGAAGCGCCCCTGCGGGTCAATATCGCTCTTAAAAACAAGCGCAGCGGGCAAATCAGCGAACAGGAGGTTTACTTGACCGATTTCCCCCTGATGACCCCGCGGGGCACCTTCATTATTAACGGCGTGGAGCGGGTGGTTATTTCTCAATTGATCCGCAGCCCGGGTGTATTTTTCACTTTATCCAAAGCCAGCCGCTTCAAGCGGCTGTTCGGCGCCAAGCTTATCCCTTCCCGCGGCGCTTGGCTGGAGTTTGAAACCGAATCCAGCGGCGTGATTTCGATACGCATTGACCGCAAACGCAAGATCCCGGCCACCACCGTTCTGCGGGCTTTCGGCATCAGCCAAGATGAAGCAATCCAGAAGTTATTCAAGGACGCTGACAGCAACCCCGACCAGCAGTACATCGTTTCCACTTTGGTTCAGGATCAGGCCACAACGACCGAGGAGGGTTTAATTGAAATGTACCGGCGGATCCGCCCGGGCGACCCGGCCACGATTGATAACGCCCGCCAGATGGTCAACAATATGTTTTCTAATTTTTCCCGCTACGACCTGTCCCGCGTCGGCCGACACCGGATGAACGTCCGTTTCCAGACCAATTATCCTTTGGACGAAAAAAACCGGACGCTCAAAGTGGAAGATATCGTTTCGGTCATCCGGGAGATTATTCTTTTGAACAATGCCCCCGGCGCCGAGCCGGACAATATTGACCACTTGGGCAACCGCCGGGTTAAGACCTTGGGCGAACTTTTACAAGACAAGCTGCGCTTGGCCTTCGCCAAAATGGAACGCATCATCAAAGATCGGATGAGCACCCAGGATTTAAACACCGTCCTGCCGGCCCAGCTGGTTAATCCCCGGCCTTTTGTCGCCGCTTTGAAAGAATTTTTTGCTTCCGGCCAGATGTCGCAATTCATGGACCAGGTTAATCCTTTGGCCGAATTGGAACATAAACGCCGGCTATCGGCCATGGGTCCGGGCGGTTTGACCCGCGAACGGGCCAGTTTTGAAGTACGCGATGTTCACCCTTCCCATTACGGCCGCATTTGTCCGATTGAAACGCCGGAAGGCCCCAACATTGGTTTGGTCGGCCATTTGTCGCTCTATTCCAAGGTCTCGCCGCTGGGCTTCATCCTCACTCCCTACTGCCAAGTGATAAAAGGCAAAATTACCGACCGGGTTGACTACTTAGACGCCACCGAAGAAGAGCGTCATATCATCGCTTCGGCGGCGGTTCAGGTGGATAACCACGGCCATTTTGTTGATCGTAAAATCCCCTCGCGCATCTACGGCGAGGCCGGTTTGGCTACGCCTGAAGAAATTGACTACATTGACGTTTCGCCCAAACAACCTTTTTCCGTGGCCACCTCGTTGATTCCCTTTTTGGAAAACGACGACGCCAACCGGGCGCTGATGGGGTCAAACATGCAGCGGCAAGCCATTCCGATAATCGCCCATGAGGCGCCGATTGTCGGCACCGGTTTGGAAGAAAGGGTCGCCCGCGATTCGGGCATGCTGGTCATTGCCGAAACCGACGGCCTGATTGATGAAATTGATAATTCCCACATCGTCCTGAAACACGGCCAAACTGCCGAAAAAATTGAATACCGGTTGCTTAAATTCAAAAAATCCAACCAAGCCACGGCCATTAATCAAAGGCCGATCGTCAAACTCGGCCAGTCGGTCAAGCGGGGCGACGTTTTGGCCGACGGCCCGGCTACGCAAAACGGCGAACTGGCGCTGGGCCGCAATTTGCTAGTGGCTTTTATGTCTTTTGAAGGGGCCAATTTTGAAGACGCGGTGGTTTTGTCGGAGCGGCTGGTTAAAGAGGACTTATTCACCTCGATTCACATTGAGGACTATTCCATTGATGTACGCGAGACCAAACTCGGTCCGGAAGTTACCACTTACGACATCCCCAACCGCTCGGAAGAAAAACTCAAAGATCTCGACCCGGAGGGTATTGTCCGCATTGGCGCCGAGGTCCGGTCGCAGGATATTCTGGTCGGCAAAATCACGCCCAAGGGCGAAAGCGACTTAACGGCCGAAGAAAGATTACTGCGGGCGATCTTCGGTGAGAAGTCGCGCGACGTCAAAGATACCTCGCTGACCCTGGACTATGGCAAACAAGGCCGGGTAGTGGGCGTCAAAATCTTCTCCCGCGACCAGGGCGATAAATTGCCGGCCGGCGTGGTAAAGACGATTCAGGTATCGGTGGCGCAAATGCGAAAAATTCAAGTCGGCGATAAACTGGCCGGACGCCACGGCAACAAGGGCGTCATTTCCACGATTTTGCCCGAAGAAGATATGCCTTACCTGCCCGACGGCCGGCCGGTAGATATGATTCTCTCTCCGCTGGGCATCTTCTCGCGGATGAACATCGGCCAGGTTCTGGAAACCCATTTGGGCTGGGCCGCTTCTAAACTCGGCTACCTGGCCGCCGTCCCGCCTTTGGCCGGTCCGACCGAAGTGGTCATCAAGGAAGAATTGCGCAAAGCCGGTCTGTCCGAAGACGGAAAAATTTACGTTCACGACGGCCGCACCGGCAAAAAGTTTGAACAGCCAACCACCGTCGGCGTGATCTATTTTATGAAATTGTCGCACATGGTGGAAGACAAATTGCACATGCGCTCCATCGGCCCCTATTCGCTGATTACCCAGCAGCCCTTGGGCGGCAAGGCGCAATTCGGCGGCCAGCGTTTTGGCGAAATGGAGGTCTGGGCGTTAGAGGGCTACGGCGCCGCCTATACTTTGCAGGAAATGCTGACCATCAAATCGGATGACGTCCAAGGCCGGGCCAAAACCTACGAATCGATCGTCAATGGCGAAACGATCCGCGCTCCCCACCTGCCGGAATCGTTTAAGGTATTGCTGTCGGAGATCAAAGGGTTGGGGTTAAACGTGGAGTTAACGGAGAGATGAAAGCAAAAGCAGGTGATAGGTTATAGATCTGGTTGACACCTATAACTTATCACCTATAACCTAACCTAATTATGAGTTTCGCTTCCCTGAAATTAAAAGTCGCTTCCCCGGAAGATATTTTGACGTGGTCTTACGGTGAAGTAACGAAACCGGAGACCATCAATTATCGGACCCAGAAGCCGGAAAAAGAAGGCCTGTTTTCGGAATCAATTTTCGGCCCGACCCAGGATTGGAAATGCTACTGCGGCAAGTACAGTCGGATCCGCTACAAAGGTATCATCTGCGACCGCTGCGGCGTGGAGATCACCCGCTCCATCGTGCGGCGCGAGCGGATGGGCCACATCCGGCTGGCCAGCCCGGTGGCGCACATTTGGTTTTTGCGCGGCGTGCCTTCGCGCGTCGCTTCCATTCTGGATACTTCTTTGCCGGAACTGGAAAAAGTTATCTATTTTGCCGCCTACATTGTGATGTCGGTCAATGAGGAACTCAAAGCGGAAGCGATGAAGAAAATGGAAACCGAGTTGCGCTCGCTGCTGAAAAATACGCCGACCGAAACCGAGCGCGAGCGAATCAAAAACCAGTTGGAAAAAGAAAAAGAAAACTTGCGCGGCCTTAAATCATATCAAATTCTGTCCGAACTGGAATTTCGTGATTTATCGCTCAAGTACGGAGAGGTTTTTGAAGCCGGTATCGGCGCCGAAGCCGTCCGGAAACTGCTGGAACGGATAAATCTGGCGGAAAGAATTGAAGCAGACGAAGAAAATCTGCTTGAAACCGACAACCCGGTCAACCAGAAAAAAATCCTGCGTCGCTTAAAAACGTTCAAGGGCATGCTGAAGGCCGGGATTCGTCCGGAATGGATGATTTTGACCGTTCTGCCGATAATCCCGCCGCTGTTGCGGCCGATGGTGCAGCTGGACGGCGGCCGCTTCGCCACTTCCGATTTGAATGACCTTTATCGCCGGGTAATCAATCGCAACAATCGGCTTAAGCACCTGATTGAACTGCGGGCGCCCGAGGTCATCACCAAAAATGAAAAACGCATGCTGCAGGAAGCGGTGGACGCTTTGATTGATAACGGTATGCGCCGCGGCCAAACCTTGGTCGCCGCCTCCACCGGCCAGAAACGGGCTTTGAAATCACTGGCCGATATGCTCAAAGGCAAGCAGGGCCGCTTCCGCCAAAATCTTTTGGGCAAGCGGGTGGATTATTCCGGCCGTAGCGTCATCGTTATCGGCCCGGAATTGAAACTGGGCGAGTGCGGTCTGCCCAAACACATGGCGCTGGAATTATTCAAACCCTTTGTCATTCATTACCTGATTAAAAACGGTTTTGCCCATAACATCCGCTCGGCCAACCACTTAATCGACCAGGCCGGCCCGGAGGTTTGGGAAGGTCTGGAAGAAGCCATCAAAGACCGTTTGGTTCTGCTCAATCGCGCCCCGACTTTGCACCGGTTATCGGTTCAAGCTTTCAAACCGCTGCTGATTGAGGGCAAGGCCATCAAGATCCCCGCTTTGCCGACCAGCGCTTTCAATGCCGACTTTGACGGCGACCAGATGGCCGTCCACCTGCCCTTGACTGACGAGGCCCAAAAAGAAGCCCGCGAGTTGATGTATTCCACCCACGGCATCTTGAAACCATCCAGCGGCGAGCCGGTCGCCACCCCTTCCAAAGACATCGCCTTGGGCTGTTTCTTTCTGACCAGTATTAACCCGGGCGCCGGGGGTGAAGACAAAATATTTTCTTCGGAATCGGAAGCGGTTTTGGCCTACGACTATGACCTGGTTAATCTGCGGGCCAAAATTAAAGTTAAAATTTCCAGACCGGTTAAAACTTCCGGGACTGGTTTAACCGAAACTACCGTCGGCCGGATAATTTTCAACAGCGCTCTACCCGAGGATTTTCCTTTCGTCAACCAGACGCTGGACCGCACCGACCTGCGCAACCTGGAGGCGGAAATTTTTGACCACTACAGCGAAGAGCGAACCGTCCAATTTTTGGATAAAGTCAAAGAATTCGGTTTCCATTATGCCACCGTTTCCGGGCTGTCTTTGGGGATGGACGATCTCAAGGTCCCGGCCGAGAAAAAAACGGTCTTGGCGGAAGCTGAAAAAATCATTGAAACCAATCAATCGCTCTATGAGCAGGGGCTTTTAACCGCCTACGAAAGAAAGTCCAAAGCGGTTGAGACCTGGACGATCACTAAATCCAAACTGGAGAAGATACTTAAGCAGGAATTTAAACCCAATGACGCTGTCTATCTGATGGTTGAATCCAAGGCCCGCGGCAACTGGGGTACGGTTAACCAGCTGGCCGGCATGCGCGGTCTGATGGTCAAACCCGACGGTGAATTGATTGAGCTGCCGATTAAAAGTTCGCTTAAGGAAGGCATCAATGTTTTGGAATATTTCATTTCCACTCACGGCGCCAGAAAGGGTTTGGTGGACACCGCTTTGCGCACCGCCGAGGCCGGCTATTTGACCCGGCGTCTGGTGGACGTCGCTCAAGATGTAGTGATTAAAAGTGAGGATTGTAAAGACAAAGCCGGTCTGACCCTTTATGCCGAGGATGAGAAATTCACTGGTGAGACCATCGGCCGGCGGTTGAAAGGCCGGACGGTGCTGGAAGAGATTGAAGACGGCGCGGGCAATATTATCGTCAAAAAGGGTCAGATTGTGGATAAAGCCGCCGCCCTGAAGATTGAGCAACTGAAATTAAAAACCGCTAAAATTCGTTCGCTGGTCACCTGCAAAGCGGTGGACGGCGTCTGCCGCGTTTGCTACGGCTGGGATTTGTCCAAGAACAAGCTGGTGGCAATCGGCGAGGCCGTCGGCATTGTTACCGCTCAAGCCATTGGCGAGCCGGGCACCCAGTTGACGATGAGAACTTTCCACACCGGCGGTGTGGCTTCGGTTTCCGACATTACCATGGGACTGCCCCGGGTGGTGGAAATTTTTGAAGCCCGCACCCCCTCGGGTAAAGCGTTAATCTCCGAAATTGACGGCCAGGTGGCGGGGGTTGAAGAAAAGGGCGCTCAGACTTTAATTAAAATCAAAACCGATAAAGATGAGGAACGTGAATACCTGACTCTGCCCGGCGCCGCGCCGTGGGTTAGCGCCGGAGATCTGGTTACCGCCGGCCAGCAATTGTCGGAAGGCCACGTCGATTTGCGCGAGCTGTTTCAGCTGACCAGTAATATTGCCGCCGTCGCCCGCTACATTATCCGCGAGGTGCAAAGCGTTTATTTCTCCACCGGCGAAGGCATCAACGACAAGCACGTGGAACTGATCGCCCGCCAGATGTTTTCCCACGTCAGGATAGCGGACGGCGGCGACACCGAGCTTCTGCCCGGCGACATCGTGGAGATGCGGACGGTTTTGGAAGCTAATGAAACCGCCAAACGAGTTTCGCCGGCGGGCGGAAACAAGCCAGCCACTTTTGAACGGATACTTTTAGGCATTACTAAAGTTTCCCTGACCACCGAGAGTTTCCTGTCGGCCGCCTCTTTCCAGGAAACGGCCAAGATTTTGATCGAGGCCGCCATCTCCGGCAAAGAAGACAAACTGCGCGGCCTCAAAGAAAATGTGATTATCGGCCGGTTGATTCCGGCCGGGACGGGGTACGCAGAGCCGTCAGAAGTGCTGGGAGAAAAATAGCCGCTCGCCTCATCCCCAAGCTTCGTGTTATTATACATTCAGTGCTTAAAGACCGCGAAGTAAAATTAATTGGTTTAGTCGGTCTATTGCTTGGGCTGGTGCTCCTGGGTAATTATCTGGTTTTTTCCTTTCCCTACATTAAGGCCATAATCACCGGCGATTGGCTTGAACCGCCGATTGGTTTTTTGGAAAATGTTGACGGGGTTTCCGGGGTGGCCGGCGGCTGGGCGCTTGACCCGGATACTCCCGCTCAAGCGATTGACGTGCATTTTTATCTGGACGGTCCGGCCGGCCAGGGCGGAATTTTCATCGGTTTCGTTAAAGCCGGTCTACCCAGGCCGGACGTTAACCGAGTCACCGGACATGCCGGCAACCACGGTTTTCGGTTCACCGTCCCCGACCAATACCGGGACGGCCGGGAACATACCATTTATGCTTATGGCATTGACGTAGGCGTCAGTTATAATCCCCCGCTCGGCAATTCGCCGCTGATTGCCGAATTGCTCTTGCCGGCCGGCAGTTTGGACAGTAATCCAGAACCGGCCCGCCGGCCGGGTTTTGTTCTAGTCGGCCAGCCGGAAAAAGTATTTGCCTACTCGCAAGACCGCTGCGAGACGCTTGATATCCCCGATGCTCCGGCCCGAACTTTCCGTAACGCTGACGGGTTGATTAACCTGATTGATTCTCACTACGTCAGCTACCGCAGCACCGGCAGTTCGTTTGCCAACTTGCGGCGCGATTGCGCCAAGATAATGGATTCGGCCAAAAATCCCGACTTTAATCAATTCACTTATTATGAATGGCTGACTGCGCCTTATACGCTTGACGGCGCCACTGTTTACAATTTAGTTCACAACGAATGGTACGCTTATCTAATTGACCCGCGCTGCAGCCGCGCCAGCCCGGGCGATGGCTGGGTTAATGCGATTACTTTGGTTCAATCCAAAGACGGCGGCGCCAATTACACCCGCCCGACGGATTACCTCGTTTGGAAACCGTCAACACCCTGGGATAACAGCTTCTCTTGTACGGCCAATAACTATACCCGCTACGGCGCTTTCAATCCTTCCAACATCGTCAAAAAAGATAACTATTACTACGCCCTCTACCAATCGGAACGCGACCCGACCGGCCGTTACGATTGGGGTACTTGTTTGATGCGTACTGCGCGCTTGGATTCAGCCTCGGCCTGGATGGTTTGGACTGCTGGGGGCTGGGACAATGCGCCTGATGCCGCTTGCCAACTGATCGCCCGCGACAAGATTGAAAAGATGCATGAGTCGCTCACCTATAATACGTATTTTGACGCCTATTTGCTGGTCGGCACCAAATATTCGCCGGAAGAAGGCGTTTATTTCTCTTTATCAAAAGACCTGTTTAACTGGTCGGAGCCGATAAAACTTTACGGCCGTCAGGCGGTTTATCCTTCGGTCATTGACCATACCGACACCAGCCGCAATTTTGAAAACTCCGGCCGGGAAGTTTATCTTTACTTCACCCAAAATAACGGCGGCCTTAATCGCGATTTGCTGCGCCAAAAAATCCGCTTCACCGGCGGCGTGCCGGCAGTCAGCCAAACGCCCAGTCTCACGCCTGAACCGACTTTTTCTGCTTCGCCCACGCCCATTTTGCCACCTACTGCCACTCCGACCCCAGTCCCGACTCCAACACTAACCGCCTCGCCGACTCCCACACCTTCTCTGCGCCTCTGCCGCTGGTATAATTTTTTTGGCTTCAAAGATCTTTTCTGCCGCCGGTTACCCTAATTTTAACTCCGGATCTTGATGCTCTCTACCACGCCCAAGCCGACCATCAGAGTAAGCAGATGGCTGCCTCCGTAACTTAAAAAAGAGAAGGGGATGCCGGTGATCGGCAAAACGCCCAGATTCATGCCGGCATTGGAAAAGGAGTGGATAATAATGACGGTCATCAACCCCAGAATATACAGTCGGGCAAAGTTGTTGCTCACCCGCGCGGCAACGGCGCCCAGCCGCCAGCTTAATCCGGCCAGCAGGCCCAGGAGCAAAACCACACCAGCAAAACCAAACTTTTGCCCATAAGCGGCAAAAGCAAAATCGGTGTATCTTTCCGGCACCAAAACGGTCAGATTTTTGCTGTTATCAAAAAAGGTGCCCCAAATCCTTCCCGAACCGAAAGTGGTTTGGGACTGAATGACGTTGTAACCGATGCCTCGCGGGTCAAGATAAGGATTGAGGAATGAGAAAATCCGGTCTTTTTGATACGGTTTGAAAGCTAAAAACCAAGCGAAGGAAAATATCATCAAGCCGACCATCAGTATCGTCAAGAGATGCCGCCTTTTAATGCCCGAGAAAAACAGCATTGCCAGCCATAAAGCAACGAAAACCATCGTTGAACCGAAATCAGGCTGGAGCAAAGTCAACCACGCCGGCGCCGCGGCGTAAACCCCCGAAGCTAAAATATGGTGCCAGCGGTAAATTTCCGCGTGTTTCTGGGAAAAATATTTAGCTAATAAAACTAGCAGGGTCAGTTTGGTGAACTCCGACGGCTGAAAACCATAGCCACCGAGGATTATCCACGAGCGCGCGCCGCGCACCGGGCTGAAGCCGAGCGCAGCCAGCAAAAAAATTATTGAAATCGCATAGAGAATTACCGAGGCCGCGGAGTAGTTTTTGAAAATTCGGTAATCAGCAAAAGAAACGCTAATCATCAACACCGCTCCGGCTAAACTGAAGAGCAGCTGCTTCCGGAAAATCTCCTCCTCCCGCGCCCCGCTTTGATAAAAAGTCAGCGCCCCCAAAACTACAATCGCCAGCGCCAGCGCCAATAAAACCCAATCAAATTTCTTCAGCCATACGCTCCACGTCATAGGTGGAGTTTAGCGTATGGTTTTAGCTTGAGCAAATCTAGCTCGCCCCGCTGCCTTTGTGAGGACTTCCTCGCCCCCAGCGTGGGCTCGCTTTGATTTTGCCCAGAGAAAAAGTCCCACACGGTGAAGCACGGTTGTGTGTGCTTTTTCTGTGTGAGAATATTAGTAGAATTGCTGAAATCTTTCCGGTTGCTGGTACTGCCGCAAAAAATTGGAGTTCTCAAAGACATTGGTGCTGGCTTCCACTTCCACCCGGGCCACCCGGCCGATAAAGGGCGAAAACCACGAGACCTCAAAACCGCGCGTGGTCTTGGCGAGGAAAGTCCTAATTTCCGTGCGGTTGACGGCCAACAGATTATCACCGGAGTCAAAAAGCAAAACTAGCGCATCTACCCGTCCGAGATCAAAGTCGGAATTGTTGAGAATTAATCCCTCGGCTCGGCCGAACAAATTGTTCTGTCTAGTTTCTTGATAATTAACATTGCGAGCGATCAGCGGCACGCCGCTGACGCCGATTGGGTCAAGTTTCTGCCAGTCCACGCTTTTGACGATCAACTCTACCCGACTGATTGGTTCAGAAAACTTCAGCGGCGTATCAATAATGTATTTGGTCTGGCCGGGGAGGATATAAAAATTGCCGATCTTACTGGAAATGATTGTGTTGGCGGCACCGTAAAACTTAAGCTCATACTCCGCCTCGGCCGAGCCGTAGTCGGTGTTGGGATTAACCACCTTGGCGACAAAGTCGTAGTCATTGTTTTGAACGTTGAGCAGTTTTGTTAAGGCGATGCTGATTGGCGCCAGATTGGCCGTCGGGTTAGGCGTCGGCGGCGGAGGCGGCGGATTGACGGTGCGGAACAGCCAAAAACCCAGTCCGCCCAAAATCAAAAAAAATATCAGAGCGATAAGGATTTGTTTAGTGAGGCGCTGGGCGTCAGTCATTGGATTAATTATAATTGGCAGCGAGGACGATTGGAAGTTCACTTACAGTTCGTCCGAGCGAACCAATTATACAAAGTATATCGGTTTTCCGGCCAAAACAAAAACCCAATAGTCCGGCGGCTACCTACTTTCGCGCCCTGCCAAGCAGAGTACTATCATAGGCCTTGGCGTCTTTCACTTCTGAGTTCGGAATGGGATCAGGTGGTACAACGCCAGTATAGTCGCCGCGCTATTGGGTTTTTGTTTCAGGTTTTCCGATCACTCTGTGTTTCCGGGGTTTTCAGGACTTAATCTTGTAAGGAATCTTTGATCTATTAGTAGCGCTCGGCTGAACGCGTTACCGCGCTTACACCTGCGCCCTATCAACCTGGTAATCTCCCAGGGATCTATGGACTTGCGTCCGTGAAGTCTAATCTTGGGGCCCGTTTCGCGCTTATATGCTTTCAGCGCTTATCGGCACCGAACATAGCTACCCAACGCTGCTCTGGGCAGAACAATTGGTAGACCAGAGGTTCGTTCATCCCGGTCCTCTCGTCATGCTTACGCAATCACCAATTAACAATTACTAATCGTTAATTGGAGTCACACCCTTCATCACTGAAGGCATAGACTATATCTTGCTCACGCAACAACCAACTACTAATCACCAATCGCTAATAAATTACATTAACGATTAGAAGTTAGAAGTTGGCAATTGCGAGAGCTCGGCATATTATGATTAGCCGTTGACTCCGCCAGTTGGCGGAATCGCATCACTAACTATCCACCGAGCACATATGTTTTGTGTGCTACGGTAAGTCGTTACGGGGTTTGTTATAAGTTTTTAGCAAATATTCTTTACACTTATTATAACACAAACTCAAACAAACTTCCCACGGGATTAACCTAATTCTGTTTATTCCACCATCATCGGACCGATAGACCGTGGCAAAACTAGGCCTCCCCCGTTATTAGCCGAATTTGCCATCCAAACATAGCTCAAGGCAATCTTGAGTATGCCCGAATGGGTTTCAATACAGGTCACCCTGTAAAGTAGCAAAACTTTACTAGGGACAACCCCCCTCAAACTTCAACGCCCGCACCAGATAAGGACCAACCTGTCTCACGACGGTTTGACAATATTTCTTATATTAGACTATACCTTTTCTGATTTTCCGAATCAGAACTGACGTGTTGCGACGACTAAATAATCGCCGCCTGTCCTTCAACAAGTTCAGGACAAGTCGTTACGGGGACTAGAAATCTTATAGTTCATTGATGCGATGATATATGGTCTCACTATGTTAATTAATTTTTCGCACTCATAGTGCCTAATTGCCATCTTGTACTTATTCCTATCCTTGACCAAGGTGGAGCTAACTCCAAATTTGTCCAGAAGTAGTTTCTGTAGAATTTTCTGTTCAACAACAGAAAAGTTATGCGTATTCAGGGTAATATTGTTGCCATTATTAGAATCATCGTCCATATACCAGACTGCCAAACCTAATGGTTCAAGCGAGCCTAATAATACGCCCGGCAATATTTTAGTTCTGCTTTTATAAAACAGTTTCTGAAATAGCCCGAGTGTTTCGTTACTACGTGTGTGGAAATACCAGGAGAAATGGGTTTTATTTCTTTTTTTATCGTGCCAAACTTGAGTAAACCTAGGTCCTTTTGAAACCAGATTTTTCAATTTGGTATATTTCCAAAACACATAGTCTTTTTGCTTATCGGATTGATGGATCCGTAAACGAGCAGTATGTTTTGCCCTAATACTTTTTGAACGACACTCTAAACGAGCATCACCCAACAATGAACCAAGGATCAATTGAAATTGATCATACGGAATTAATGATTTCAGTCTTCCCACGATGTTTTCCACAACTTAATTATAACATAATCAAGTCAATTGGAATTCACCGTTATGAGTCAGTTTTTACTGGGCTCATGTAGTTTTCACTAACCCAGCTCCATGTTTATTCTCTTATTACTAAGAGCATAGACTATATCTCTACCCTGCTAACACAACTACCAACTACCAATCACTAACTATTAATCCGAATTGATTATAAGTTGGGAATTAGAGATTGGAGATTGTGTAAACAGGGTACTAGCGTTTTATAGTAAGCCGTTGACGTTATCTCACTACCTACTATCTAGTCCTTCGTTTCTTTGGACTAAGTCGTTACGGGGAAATTTATTAAACTATAAATTTCTTCCCTCGATATTGCCCGGGAAATTGGGTTAAATTTCCTGGGTTCTACCGATATAAGCTAGAGTGACACGTCAATTAATTTTACCCCAGATTGACGTGCTTGGCTCGCGCCAGATGTTACTATCTGGCCACGTGAATTTTCGCGTACCTTTTTAATGTGCGAACAGCACAACCCTTCCCACCTTCTTCAGCGGGAGGATAAGGCGAGCCGACATCGAGGTGCCGAACGCTATCGTCGCTATGGGCGCTCGGATAGCACTAGCCTGTTATCCCCGGAGTAGCTTTTATCTGATGATCTTCCACGCTCCTACGAGCAATGGTCGGTTCACTAAGTCCTGCTTTCGCACCTGCTCGACACATCCGTCTCGCAGTTAAGCTGGCTTGTGCCTTTACACTACCGCGGCGATTTCCATCCGCCGCTAGCCAACCTTAATGAACGCCTCCGTTACTTTTTAGGCAATTGTGTTCCTAATTTATATTTCATTGCTGGCAAAATATATTCGCCGATCAAAGAAATAAACTTATTAATAGTTTTGGACAAAAGATAAATTATATAACCGCTTCCGTCTTGCCTTTTTCGCAAAACAGATTTGATCCCAAACTTATCTTCCAAAATTTTAATAATTCTTTGCAGATCAATTTTGTCGAAACCTTGAGAATGAATTACTAGCGCTTTATGGCTTTTTGATTTAATTGAACCATCGTCCATAAACCACACTGCTAACGCAAGTGGTGTCAGTAATTTTGATATTAACTTTGGAATTATTTTTTTACCGTTTTTGTAAAACTGTTGGGCATAGAATCTGAACGATCCATTGCTAATAGTTGAAAAACGATAATTATTCCTTACTAAACCATAAGAAGAATGTTCTCTTACCTTTGGTTCGGTTAATACCCAATCCTTAAACGCTTTGTACTTCCAATCGACATAATCTTTTTGTTGTAATGAATGTTCTATCTTCAAACGGTATGTTCTTCCGTTATTTTGTGTTTCTAAGCATCCGTCACCCAATAAAGTTCCTGTCAATACTTCTTTTTGAAGTTCTGTTAGTTTTAATGTTTTTTTATAATTCTCAATTTGACTTGATCTCATTTTTAATTAGTGACTCGAGTGAGCCCTCATAGTCGCCTATGAGTTCAGACTATATCATTCCCGATAAATCGGGACTCAGCGTATAGTCGTTGAGGGGACCCGCCATAACGGGTCTTCCCTGCTGATTGACCGCATTGCGATATTTTCACCTTTCGACAAGCTCAAGGTAATCGCAAATCTACATTCATCTAAGAAACGGTGGTTTCAGCATACAGCTGAATTTGCAATCCCGCATTTCTGCGAGATGGCCCCATGCGGCGTAACGAGCCGCGTTAAGGCAACAGCCCCAGTTAAACTACCCGCCAGGCACTGTCTACGAGGAACCCCGGAAACGCGGAGTTATCAGAGATTCGGAATTATCGAATTTCGGAATTAATAACTCTTTTTATTTCCAGGGTCGGGGTGGCGAAGTTTAACACCAACCCGACTTTTTTTCGTGTGGCTTTGAGATAGGAGATCATCTGACTTAAATAAACGTTTTCCAGATGATCAACGGTTTTCAATTCAGCCACAACTGTATCTTCAATCAGCATATCCAATTTTTGGAAACCAATTTTTTGGTTCCGATAGAAGATATCCACTGCTTTTTGCTGCTCGAAACGGATTTCACTTTCCTTCAATTCTTTGGCTAAAGCCGCCTCGTAAATTCTTTCACCGAATCCAGAGCCAAGTTCTTTATGAACCTTAATGGCGGCACCAATGATTTTTTCGGTTAAATTCTTGAATACTAGCTCTCCTTTCATAAATTTACTTCAGCGTTCTCCGTTTCTTCCGCGCTTCAGGGGTTCCTCGTGTTAGAATTACAAATTTTTAAGATGGCTGTTTCATTGGCGGATCCATCCCGACCGAAATCGGGACTTCAAATCCTCACCACTACGCTACGCATAAAAACTCGTAACTCAATACCAAGCTATAGTAAAGCTTCCGGGGTCTTTCCGTCTTGGTGCGGGTAGTC
>JBBTYI010000012.1:0-1047 GCA_038061865.1 Patescibacteria group bacterium
CCGCAATTCAGGAATTTTTGATAAAGTAGGTTCGAGCGCGGTCGTAAATATACTCACTCACCAAAAACCGCCCCATCGGGGCGGTTTTTGGTTACCGTTTGCCTAAAAACCTACCCTTGACAGAGTTAGCTTTATGTATTGACATTTGGAGTGATTTTTGCTAGTATTACATCATAAGCCCGCTAAGGGCTTTTTGATTAAAAGATGGCTTAATAGGCCGTTTTTTATTACAAATATGACCAAAAAACAGCAAAAAATCAGGAAATTAATTACCGCCCGGCTGGTAGCTGCCTTGCTCTTTACCGCTTTAGCCCCAGTTGCTGACGCCGGGATTTTGGATTGGTTCTCCGGCTTAGGCAATGAGGTTTTTGTTTCAAACCAGATCAGTGGTGACGGCTTCACCTATCTGACGGCTAATAGCCAGTCGGTTTCAGTTGATAAAGCCAACCCAACTCAAGTTGACCCTGTTTTGATTGAAGGCATATTTCTAGTTGCTAATCACTCGCCTTCTATCAAAAAAGGGGTGAGTCAAAAAATAGTTGCCAAAGATAGCCCGCCGGCTGTAATCCAAGAATTAATCGTGCCGATTTCGGCCTATTCTTCCACCACCGATCAAACTGATGATTCACCGTTTATCACTGCTTGGAATATGCCGGTGCGTGATGGTATTGTAGCCGCCAACTTTTTGCCTTTCGGAACGAAAATTAAAATCCCAGAAATCTTCGGCGACAAAATTTTCGTGGTGGAAGACCGGATGAATAAACGCTATTGGCACAAGGTGGACATTTGGTTCCCGGACCGCGCCAGCGCCCTGCAGTTCGGCGTCAAAATCCTGAAAATTCAAATTCTGGAATCATAACTAGGTCGTAATCGTTTCCCAAAAACCTTGCCGAACGGCAAGGTTTTTGGTTTAATTTATCAGTTACTGTCCCCGTGGTGAAACGGATATCACACGGCGCTTCGGACGCCGTATTGTGGGTTCAAATCCTGCCGGGGACACCACGTTGGAAAAGTCAATGCTTCGCCCCGCCTTCGGCGGGTCTCGGC
>JBBTYI010000013.1:0-5145 GCA_038061865.1 Patescibacteria group bacterium
GAGCAACCGCCCTACACGCGGTGGGTCGTAGGTTCGAATCCTACAGCGCGCACCAAATGGGGGGAATCGTTTCACTTACAAAGTTAGCAAAAAAAATTAAGCCCTATGAAACTACATTGGTCGGCGGCGTTTTTGATTTGTTTCACGTTGGACATCTGCGCTACCTAAAAAAGTGTAGCGAAATAGGACGACCATTGATAGTTATCGTCCAAGCCGATAAAACTGTGCGTATTCGCAAAGGATTTAATCGCCCCATCATTAATGAAAAACGCCGTGCAGAAATTATCGCGGCGTTGGGTTTTGTTGATTTTGTTTTGGTTCTGGATAAACCGTCCCACCATGAAAAGTATTTAGAAATTATCAAACCCCGTTACTATATTTTTTCTAGAGAAACGATGCAATATCGAGGATACCGGGCAAAATTGATAAATGAAAAATTCCCTAAAATTAAAGTGGTCTTCCTCAATAAAAACGTGCCCCGCGCCAGTACTACCCTTATTGCCAAGCGAATACTGGCTCAACGCGACTATTCCAAAATCAAAAATCCGATTGCCCGCCGTCTGTACTTTTTAGCCGATCACAGTAAGGCGTCCATTGGCAAAATATCTGCGTTAGCTACTTACCATGGAAAAGTTATTGCTGAATCAGACAATATTGAGAACAGGGACGTGCACGCTGAGCATATTGTAATAAAGAAAACTAGACATAAAGGTATTAACCCGGGGCAAGTGAAACTTTACATTCTGATTCCGCCCTGTCTGCCTTGCGCTCAAGAAATTCTCAAAAACCAAATCCCCGAAGTCTATTATCTCCATCCTTATGGAAATGGCGACGGTTTAAAGCTTTTGCGTCAGCATCAAATTAAAGTAAAAAAGTTAAAGTAATCGTTTATGTCTCCACGAATCGTTTATGAAGACCCTGAATTATTGGTCATCAATAAGCCGGCTGGGTTACTCACCCACCCCAAGCACTCTAGCGACCAGAGTCCGAGTGTGGTCGGATGGCTGCTGGAGAAATATCCGAGTATTGCTAAGGTAGGCGACCCCGAGAAGCTTCGCAACGGGGCAAGGGACCCGCTGCGGCCCGGGATTGTCCACCGGCTGGATAAAGAAACGTCCGGTTTGTTGATCATCGCCAAAACGCAAATGGCTTTTGATCATCTGAAAAAACAATTTCAGGAAAGAAAAATTAAGAAAACGTACTTGGCGCTGGTTTATGGAAAATTGAAAAATAAATCAGGGGTGATTGACGCGCCGCTGGGCAAATTAGGCATCCGCCAAAGCACCAAAATCCACGGCAAAAAAGAATTGGCAGAAAAAGAGGCAATCACTGAATACCAAGTTATTACTGAATACCAGGATTATTCATTACTTGAGGTTAAACCTCAAACCGGCCGGACCAATCAAATCCGGGTCCATCTCAAAGCTATCGGCCACCCAGTTGTCTGCGACCCGGTCTACGCCGGGCGCAAAGCCGTCTGCCCGCCGGAGTTGGGTCGTCTGTTTTTACACGCCCAAAAATTGTCGTTTACCACGCCGACTGGCCAAGCATTGACGCTGGAAGCTGACCCGCCGCCAGAACTGGAAAACTTTCTCCGCGGATTGCCAAAAGCAAATATTTAAGCTATAGTCCCCTCATGGACTTAATCCAAACCTTCAACTCAAAAATGAACACCCGGCCAGCGGCGGATATCCGCCCGGGCATGACCGTTAAGGTCCACCAGCGCATCAAGGAAGGCGCCAAAAGCCGGGTGCAAATCTTTGAAGGCATGGTGATTGCCCGCAAACACGGTTCGGGCCCCAGCGCCACCATCATCGTGCGCAAAGTTTCTGGCGGCATCGGCGTAGAAAGGATTTTCCCTTTACACCTGCCGACCATTGAGAAATTTGAAGTGGTGCGCACTTCCAAAGTCCGCCGAGCCAAACTTTACTACCTCCGTACCAAATCGGCCAAAGAAACCCGGCGCAAAGTAAGGGTGATTGAGACAAAACCGGAAGCAGTCCTGCCGGTTGAAATATCTGTTCCAGAACCTGAAAAGTAGGCGGACGTGGCGGAATTGGCTATACGCGCTACCTTGAGGTGGTAGTGGGGGCAACCCCGTGGAGGTTCGAATCCTCTCGTCCGCACCAAAATCTTTTTGCGCCTCCGGGCGGGTCGAAAAAACAAACCAATTTCGCTTTTAATTTATGGCGGAAAAAGAAATAGGCAAAGTCACTCACTGGTATGACAAAATCGGCGTGGCCGTGGTCAAGCTTTCCGGCACTCTCAAGGTCGGCGACCAAATCAAGATCAAGCGCGGCGACATTGAATCAGAAGACACGGTAGCTTCGATGCAGATTGACCACGCCGACGTTAAGTCCGGTAAAAAGGGTGATGAGGTGGCGATTAAACTGAATCAAAAAGCCAAAGAAGGTTCGATCATCTGCTCGGCCGAATAATCAAGAGTTCTAATTTAAGGTTGATGACCGGCCCGTTTTTTGTTATGGTATCCAGACATGAAAAATGTCAAAAAGGGAATCGCCATCATCGGTTTGGGTTATGTCGGCTCGGCTTATCAGAAACTCTTTCCCGATGCCATCGTTTACGATCCGGCCAAGGGATTCAAAGATAAAAAAGCCGTCAATAAATGCGGGCTGGCAATTGTTTGCGTACCTACCCCATCAGCGCCCGATGGCTCCTGTAACACCTCATTGGTTGAGGAAACTGTCGCTTGGCTGAAAACACCGCTAATTTTAATCAAATCCACGGTGGAGCCGGGCACGACCAAGCGGCTGAAAGGAAAGTACAAGAAACGAATTTGCCATTCGCCGGAATACATCGGGGAAGGCAAGTACTATGTGGCCCCTTGGAAATACCCCCATCCAACAGACCCAATTCATCACACCTTTATGATTGTTGGCGGCACGCCCGAGGACAGGGAAGAGGTAATCCAGTTTTTCCTGCCCATACTTGGGCCGGACCGCATTTATTTCCAAACCGACGAAACAACAAGCGAATTAATCAAATACATGGAAAATGTTTGGGGCGCGATGAAGGTCACTTTTTGCAATGAATTTTACGAAATCGCCAAAAAATTCAAAGTTGATTACAATCAGTTGAGAGAAGGGTTTCTGCTGGATTCACGCACCGAGAGAATGCATACCGCCGTTTTCAAAAACAAGCGCGGTTTCGGCGGTAAGTGTTTCCCCAAAGACATAGCCGCGTTAATCAAGTTTTCCGAAAAAGCCGGTTACGAGCCGAAGTTAATCAAACAAGTGGTTAAATCCAACGAGGAGTTTGTTAAAATGAATGAAGAAAAATAGGGCGCGTAGCTCAGTTGGTTAGAGCGTCTCGTTGACGTCGAGAAGGCCCCCCGTTCGAGTCGGGGCGCGCCCACTGGTTTACATTTTTCGGTTAAATTGCTATGGTTAGAGTATATGACTAAAAATAAATGGTACATCGTCATTGCTGTGATCATTGCGGCCGCAGTAGTTGGCTGGCTAATCTGGGGCCGTGATTCCGGCACGCCGGGCTCCACGGCATCACCGTCGCCAACGTTGCTTTTCAGTCCCTTGCCCAACAATGGCAGACCTTCACCCACGCCTGACCAGACGGGGGAGCTACCCGGCAATCAGTGGCAAGGCACGCTTCGGCCATCAAACAACCCGGCCCGCGGCAATCTGATACTATTGACCAGAATTAATAACTTTGACAATGTCATTTATATCCGCACTGCCCGCGATTTCAGTGCCTTGATAGATAAGGAAGTGGTTGTGACTTACGACGGTAGGTTAGAATCTTTTCGTCTGGTAAATATTGAAGCGAAATAGCTTTCACTAGCCATAAAAGCCGGTTGAAATAGCCGGCTTTTATGTTACTATACTTTTGTTCGTTCGAGGATGCCGTGGTAGCTCAATGGTAGAGCGCGTCCCTAGATTCTTTGGGGCCTTCCGCCGGAAGGTGGATTGAATAATCGGGTGAAATCGGGGAACCCCTTTTTAGGATAACCCCGAGCCAAGTCCCGATAATAATCGGGAAAGGCGTAGAGACTATCCCGCAAGGGAGTAGGGCTATTTATCAAGTAGTCCGAAGTACCTGATCCCGCTATTGCGGGAATGATATAGTCCAAATGTGTAATTATGGAAGAGGACGGCGTTGGGTGTTCGATTCACCCCCACGGCACAACTGTGTACCTTAAAAGTTATAAACAGTGAGATATCCACAAATTTCATTTCAGAAACCGAACAGACGTGTTATGCTTATAAGCAATGAGGTCTGACAAAAACCAAGCAATGAAATTGCGATTGCGGGGCAGAAGCTACAGCGAAATAAATCGGCTTTTAGGAGTACCCAAAGCCACTTTATCGGATTGGTTCGCTAAGCTTGAACTATCTGATGACGCCAAGAAAAGATTAGCCGAAAGAGCTTACCAGAAATCCATGGCGGCTATTCTGCGTATTAACCGCCTGCAAACAATTAAGGCAGAAAATCGCGCACGTATAGTAAGGTTAGAGGCTAAATCACAGATTTCAACTACTTCACAAAAAGAACTACTGCTGGTTGGGACAGCACTATATTGGGCCGAGGGTTATAAACGGCCAATAATGCGCAACGGAAAAGCCCGTGTCTCTCATCCGGTGAGTTTTACCAATTCAGACCCTAGGTTAGTTAGACTATTTTTAAAGTTTTTACGGGAGGTATGCAGCGTTCCCGAAGAAAAACTAACCGCTAGTGTCAGAATATATCAGCATCAAAATGAAGGTTTTTTAATGAACTTCTGGTCACAAACAACCAGTATTCCTTTTAATAAATTCGGAAAAACTTATTATGGAGTAAGCAAATCGAGTCAAGGAAAAAGACCGTTCAATATCTTGCCTTATGGAACAATTCAAATCAGAGTAAGCAATACAGCACTGTATCACCGAATAATGGGGTGGATTGAAGGGTTAGCAAATATCTAACTGCGGGTGTATCACAGTGGTAGTGAACGGCGTTGCCAACGCTGGTACGTGGGTTCGATTCCCATCACCCGCTCCAAGATTAGACTTTCCGGTTTTTGACCGACGAATCGGTGGGCGGCACGAAGTGCCGCCCATTGGTTTTCCCCTGACAAATCCTCTCCGCTCGGCGCGCGCAGGCGCGCCTCGCGGTTGGCCAAGACGAGGT
>JBBTYI010000014.1:0-7550 GCA_038061865.1 Patescibacteria group bacterium
AAGTCGGGGGATTCGCCTCGGCTGCCTACAATAGGTTCGGCACAGCCACCGCTACTCATATTGGTTCCGTCACCACTACTAATGACCTTCTCATCTCCGGCGACTTTGAAGTAGATGGCTCGGCTGCCTTTGACGGCTTTACTTTATTAAACAATGCTTCTGTATCAGGCAACTTTGAATTAACCAACCCCTCTGCTTTATTCGGCATCAATGCCGGTAATGTCATCAATACAATGTTTGAAGTCGGCGGCACCGCCTCAATATCAGGCACCACCACCTTGAGAGGAATCACTTACACCTGGCCCTCGGCTGACGGGTCAACCAATACTTTCTTAAAAACCAATGGCTCCGGCACTCTCTCATGGAGTACCGCCGGAGTCTCTTCCAACTCCCTTGACTTTGATGAATTCGTTAATTCAATGACTTTAGACGCTAATCTCACTATCAATCGAGGAACAGGCAACTACTTCATTGGCATCGGTTCTGCTCCCTCTACTGTCTTTGAAGTCCAAGGCACGGCCAGTTCATCTTACCTTCTGACCGGCAATACCTTGCAAGTCGGGGGGTATGCCAGTGCGGCTTATTCAAGGTTCGGCACTGACAGCACCGGTTATACCAATTTCATTACTACAACAAATGATGTCTTAATAAGCGGAGATCTTGAAGTTAATGGTTCTGCCAACTTTGACACTTTCTTAAGAGTTGGCACCAGTCAGACTCCGGCTTTGTATGCCAATGTCAGTACGGGCAACGTCGGCATCGGGACGACGAATCCGGGGCGCATTTTCGAAGTCAACGGGGGAAGCTTGAATGAAACGTACGTTATCCTCACGAATTCTGCTGCAGGCGGTGGCTCTGGTAACGGGCTCGAGATCTACGAAGGTTCGGTCAATGCGAACATCTGGAATTATGAAAATGGTTACATCCGTTTTGCCACCAATAATACCGAACGTCTTCGCATCGATTCCTCCGGCAACGTCGGCATCGGGACGACGTCACCCGGGACAAAGTTTGACGTTATCGGCGCAGCATCAATTTCTACCAACTTTGAAGTAACTGGTGGTTATGCCAGTATCAGTAACACTTTGTATGTTCAACAGAAAGGCAACGTCGGCATCGGGACGACGGTGCCGGTAAATCTGCTCGAAGTTAAGGCCCCTACTGCTACCCATACAGGCATACAGGTCACAGCGGGAACGGGTACTAGTGCGGCTTTTTTCCGAGCTTCAAATACTGGCGGCTTGCTCGATATTGGTCGTGAAAGTAGTGGAGGTGGCGCACTTCTAACCGGCGCCACTGGCTATGCTGGTGTCATAGCCGCAGGTGGTACATATCCGCTACAGTTTGGAATCAACGATGGCATCAAAATGACAATTTTAAACTCCGGCAACGTCGGCATCGGGACGACGGGACCGGGTCAGTTGCTGGAAGTAAAGCGTTCCACCGACGGAATCGTAGCCCGTTTCACCGATTCGGACGGTTCCTGCGACGTTAATCCCAACGCCACCTCTTTCTCCTGCGCCTCGGATGTTAGTTTGAAGAAAGACATCTTTACCGTCAGCGGTTCATTAGATTTGGTCTTAGGTTTGAGAGGGGTGGGTTACCACTGGAACTCCCAGACCGCCAGCGAATCCTATCGCTATGGCTTTGTGGCCCAGGAAGTAGAAGCGGTAATCCCGGAGTTGGTAGCCACAGACCCCGTAACCGGCTTGAAGAGTGTCAATTACACGGGCTTCTCTCCTTTCCTGGTGGGGGCGATTAAGGAGCTGGATCTGAAAATTGCCTCGCTGTCGGCGCAATTCAGCGGCAAGAAGCTGGCGCTGGGTGATGATTTCGTTATTCCCGAAGATGGGATTGTGGAGGCAGGCGGCACCCAATTTGATATCTTCCTCCTCACCAAAGGCGTCCTGAAAGTGCTGAAAGAGGCCTACAATGTGGTAATTGAGTGGGGACTCTTAAAAATCGCGGAGATCGTTACCGATAAAATCACCGCCAAGGAGATTTGTCTGGAGGAGGTGTGCATGACGAAGGAGCAGTTGAGTAAACTGCTGCAAACCACCAATCAATTGCCGACCTTGCCGCTGCCGAGTTTGCACACTGTTGAAGGCGCAGAAACTGATTTGGGGGTTGCTCCCACCAGCGGGTCGGCCAGTAATGCAATTTCGGCAACCGCGTCAACATCGGCGGCGGAGTCAACCTCGGACAATGTCGGCACTGGGACGCCAACACCGCCCGCCAATCCGCTGCCTTCCGCCACGCCAACGCCTGAACCGTCTACTATTCTCAGCCCATCGGTTACACCGGAGGCCGTTTCAGAAAGCATACCCGCCCCGACTACGGAATCAAGCGTTACTCCCGAACCAACCCCGTCTGCGACTGTTGCGCCGAGTCCAGAGATAACACCGTGAAAAAATGAACGGAATTTATATCACGGTTACCCCGCTTGTCCCCGTATTTTCCAGAAGTCGTGAGATAGCCGCACCGCAAAATCGTGCGATCAGTGAGATAGCGGTATAAACTAGATGACAAAAAGTATGAAAACCAAAGAAAACAACTTTGCTTTTATTGATAGCCAGAATCTTAATCTAAGCATACGCTCGCTGGGTTGGGATTTGGATTTTAAAAAGTTTCGGGTTTATCTCAAGAAAAAGTATCAGGTGACTAAGACCTTTTTGTTCATCGGCTACGTTGAGGGGAATAACGATTTATACGTTGCCTTGCAGGAAACTGGTTTTATTTGCATCTTCAAACCGACCCTGAAATACAAAGATGGCAGTACCAAAGGTAATTGCGACGCCGAATTGGTCTTGTAAGCAATGATTGAATATCCTAACTACGATCAGGTGGTACTGGTGACTGGCGACGGTGATTTTTATTGTTTGGCAAAGTATTTGGCAGAAAAAGGAAAGTTGAAGGCCATAATTATCCCCAATCGTTTCAAATTTTCCGCCCTGCTTAAATTCAAAATCTGCCGGCCGTATTTGCGCTTCATGAACGACTTGGTGCCTAAATTAGCCCATAAAAAGAAAAGGCCCTACAAGGACAAAACCTTATAGGGGTAACTTTTCCATTGGTGATACTACGTTATAGCAGACGCCAAACCCATGTCAAATGTTACTGTGAACAACCCGTGCCCCTACTGTCAGAGTCAAACGGTCGTTAAACGTGGCCTGCGCCGGAAGAAACTGGAGCGGGTGCAGTTGTACCTGTGCCGCAATCCCCAGTGCGGGCGCACCTTCACCGCCCAACTGGTTAAGGGTAAGCGCTATCCGATGGCGCTGGTGGCGGAAGGGTTGAGTTATTATCATCTGGGATTCGGGTTGGGGGAGGTGTGTAAACTTCTGCAACAGAAGTTTGGGCTGAAAAAACCCCCGTCAATCTCGGCATTGGGAAGCTGGGCTGCCCAGTACGCCCAGCTATGCCGCTTCTCCCGCCTGCGCCCCTACGCGCTCAAGCTGTACCGGCCGGCGGAGATGGTGGAAGTAACCAGCATGGCGCACCGGCAGATCTACCGCTTCCGCTACCACCGCGCCAAGATGGCTTTGGCCTTGCAGGAATACAAACACCGTTATTTCCGGCCGCTGAAAGACTATCTGGACGCCGTTTCCACTGATACCCCGCACCAGTATTTTCAGGATTCCACGCGCATGTCAGAGGCCAAAGCCAAGTTTGATAAATCACAGATGGTAGTGAAAGGCAAAGAAAACTACGCCAACAGCTTAGCCCGCTTCGCCCTGCAGGGAGTCAGGCAGAACAAATTCCGGCACGAAGCGATCCAGCGCTTCTTCATCGCCAACGACTCCGTCACGGTGGCGACCGAAGTGCCGGTGTATATCCGGCGAGAGGACATTGAGCATATGCAGAATAAATTGGATTTTCAAATTGCCGCCGATCTGGACAAATTCAAAAATAAAGACGGCAAGGTATTACTGACCGGGCATGTCGATTTGGTGCAGGTGCGCAACGGCGTCATTCACTTGCTGGATTACAAACCGAAAGCGGAGAAGGAGAAACCGATCGAACAGCTCACCTGGTACGCGCTGGCCATGAGCCGACTGACCGGCCTGCGTCTGCGCGAATTCAAGTGCGCTTGGTTTGACGACCGCCGCTATTTTGAGTTTTATCCGCTGCACGTAGTGAAAAAACTGCGCAATCCGAAAAAGAAAAAAATATATTACAAAGATGGGCGCACCGTGGAAATACCGCTGGCCGATAAACTGACGATTACCTAGTTTAACAAGGGAGCGAATGCCGACATTTTTGAATGCAGCCAATGAGCAAACTCGTGATAGCACCAGCGTTGCGTTATCGCGAGTTTGCGGCAGGCAGGGGGGGACGTCGGCATTCGGATTGATTTACTATGAAAACCTACCAACCACGCAGAACCGTATTCAAATTCACTGATCTGGAAGTGTACCAGCAGACCTTGGCGTGCTCGGTGATTATCGTAAAAAACCTGCGGCCGGCACTGGCCAAGCTGAAATATCCATTTTTGGAGGGGATGGTCAATTGCAGCATGACCACGCCGCTCTTGATCGGCGAGGCGCATTCGCTGCGCTTCAGCGACCACGCGCGGGCGCTGCTCCTGCTGGAGCGGGCGATGGCCGACTGCAATAAGCTGGTGGTTTATTTGGAACAGGCGCGAAGCATCTACGGCAGTAAGCTGGATCAGGATCTGGTGGACGACCTGTCGCGGCGCTACACCGACGTGCGGGGCAAAATCTTCCGCCTGGAGAAGGCTTGGCAGAAATTCACCCCGCCGAAGCAGTAACCATGCAGTAGACATTTAAAGACGATGTAACTATGTCAATTTGTCCACTTGACGCGGGCGGGCGAACATAGAAACATTGAACAATTATGTGGCATCCATTTAAGAAAAAAGCGATCAATTTCGTGCCGGAGTCGGAAGTTAATTTGGCGGCGGAGCCGGCGGAGCAGAATATTGTGGAGGATTTGCTGGCTTACCGGCTCAAACGGGCGGTGCGCGGAATCCTGCTGGCGGCGGTGGCGCTCTTGCCGGTATGGTTTTTGACTTTGACCGCGCCGGCGGACGTGCTCGGCATCAACAAACAGCTTTTAATCTACGCCGCCGTCTTGGCCGGGCTGGTGTTATGGCTGGCGGCGGCGGTTCGCCGCGGCCGGCTGGAACTGCGCCTGACTGGTTTGGAAATCGGCATCGGCATCTGGCTGGGGGCATGGCTTTTGGGCGTGATTTTCTCGGCTGATCCCCTGCGCAGTTTGATCGCCGCCGACGGTTGGCTGACATTGGCCGCTTTGGCGCTGATGGTTTTGGTCTTCGCCAATTTTTTTGAGAGCCGCGACCTGCCGCTGATTATTAACTGGTTTTTACTTGGCGCGCTGGCGGCTGTCAGTTCCGGCCTGTTGGCGCTTTTTGACCTGCCGGTTTTCGGCTGGCTGACGGTTTTCAGCAAACAATTGACAGTTGGCAATCAGTTTAACACCGTCGGTTCGTTCAACGACTTGGCAACGCTGGCGGCGCTGGCCTTTGTCTTGGCAATCGCCAAATTGCTTACGCTGGGCAGTACGTTTGACGCCGGTTGGCCGAAATTCTGGCGAGTCGTCACTATCACTTTAATTATTATCTCGGCCGTTCTTATTCTGGCAGTTAATTGGTGGGTGCATTACCTGATATTGACCGCGGGGATGCTGGCAGTAGTTATTACCCCCGGGCTGACGGAAAAGATAACCGGAGCCAAGGTGCGGCTCGGCGCCGCCAATATCGTGGTACCACTGGCGATTTTGACATTGTCTTTGTTATTGGCCGGAGCCAGCAATTATCTCGGTTTTCGCCTGCCTTTGCCGACCAAGTTGCCGCAGGAAGTTTCTTTGAGCCAAAAAGGCTCGTTGGGGATTGCTTTTCGGACCGTCAAAGAACGTCCGGTTTTCGGCTGGGGCGCGGGCAATTTTTCACTGGCCTATGACAAATTCAAACCTTCTTCAATCAACGATACGTCTTTTTGGAACATCCGGTTCAACAATCCGGCTTCGGAAATTTGGCGGTCATTGACGTTGGGCGGACTAGCGGGGCTGGCGGGGCTGGCGGCATCGGCGGTGTACGCGGTGCGGGTAATGCTGGCCGCTTTGCGGCGGAGCGTCGCCAATCGCGAAATTTACGGTTTGGCGGTTTTGCCGGCGCTGGCGGCGGGATTGGCGCTGGCGGTGCTTTACCCGTTGTCCAACCCAGTACTGCTGTTTGCTTTTTGGCTGGTAGTTTGTTTGGCGGCTCTGACGGGGATTACCGGCGGCGCGCCGGCTTCGCCGGAACCGGGACTTGAGCGCGGTGCGCCGGCAGGCGCGCCGCCGGGCCGGAGTTTCTCAATTGACCTCAACAGCTCCTCGCTGAAATCGGTTTTGACTTCTTTCGGCCTGGTGATAATTTTGATTGCGGGTTTGCTCGGAGGGTATTTACTGGCGCGGAAATATCGGTCGGAGTATTATTTCGCCCGGGCAGCCGGAGCGAACATTGCCACTCGCGCGGAAGCTGAGCAAGCAGCCGCTTGGCTGGTCAAAGCGGTTGAAAGCGGCGGCCGGGAAGTCAGCTACTTGAACGGTCTGGGGCAGTTATTGCTCAATCGCATTAACCTCGAGCTTAATAATCGCGCCGACGCGGCTGAGGAAGTAACAGCGCGTTTGCAGAACTTGACCGGCAATGTCGTCGCCGTTGCCAACCGGTTGACGACTGATTACAAAAATGACGCCACTGCCTGGTCCAATGCCGGCTTTATCTATCAAAACCTGATCGGCTTGGTAAACGGCGCCGACCAAGCGGCCCTCAATGCCTACCGCGAAGCCCGCCAGCGGGCGCCGGCCGACCCGCTGAATCAGACCCGCATCGGCCTGATTTTTCTGACCCAGGCCGAACGAAACCGAACCGCTCTGGCCGAAGCCGGCCGGCGGGGCCAGACCGTTGACAACCGGCAGGAAATAGAAAAGCAAATCGCCGCCGACTACAAAAACGCCGAAGAAAACCTCAAAGAAGCGGCGGAGATAAAACGCGACTTGGCGGCGGCCTTGTATAATCTAGGCGTGGTTTATGAAAGACAGAACCGTATCAAAGACGCCGTTAAACAACTGGAGCTGGCCCGCGATCGGGACGTCAACAACCCCGGCCTGGCTTTTGAGCTTGGGCTTTTGTACTATCGCGACAACCGGAAACAAAACGCTTTCAACGAAATGTCGCGGGCAGTGGCGCTGTTTAAAGACTTCTCCAACGCCCGCTGGTATCTAGCTTTAATGCTGGAAGAAAGGGGACAACTTGACGACGCCATTGCCCAGCTCAACCAGATACTCAAAGTGGAAGCCAATAAAGATAACCAGACAGTGCTGGATAAGGTGGCCGCTCTGGAAGCCGGCAAACGGGAAATCCCGCCGGGGAAAGTAACTGGCCGTCAGCCGCTGGAAGAAGGAACCCAGCGCCAATCGTTGCCTTGAGGACACTCCTCAAGAAATTGAGGAGTGTCCTCAAGAATTGAGATGGTAAAAAGATGGGAAATTGGGCTAGTGGCGGGGGGGGGGGGGGGGGGGGGGGG
>JBBTYI010000014.1:7560-14363 GCA_038061865.1 Patescibacteria group bacterium
CCCCCCCCCGCCCTGCTGGTTTTTACGCCTCTTGACCGCGCCGGTCAGCCGCGGGCGTTTGTCGTCGCCGCCGGCGACGGCCTGACTGACATCGCCGCCCAACTCCAGTCCGCCGGTCTGGCCCGCCACCGCTGGATCATCTCGGCTTGGGCAATCCTGACCGGCCGGGAAAAGCGTTTTCAGGCCGGCCGCTATCGGCTGTCGCCGGTGATGAGCGCGGCGGAAATCACCCGCCAGCTGGCGGCCGGCGAGGCCGAGCCGGCCGGAATTTTGATAACGATACCGGAGGGGCTGAACGCCGTGGAGATCGTTGCCTTGCTGGCTAAGAGGGGATTTGAACATTTGGATATTTCGCGATTTATTGAAAACGAGGGCTATTTATTCCCGGATAGTTATTGGTTCAAAGGCGATGAAACGAGCAGCGAGATTATCCAAAAAATGAAAGAGAACTTTGAAGAAAAGACCAGAACTATATTTAAATACTTAAATATATTAAAACAGCGAGAGGCAATCATCATTGCCTCGCTGTTGGAAAAAGAGGTGCGGAAGCCGGAAGACAGGCGGCTGGTGGCCGGGATTATTTACAAAAGATTGGAGTTGGGGATGCTGTTGCAGATTGACGCCGCCGTGGCCTACGGGGTTTGCCTAACGTCATCGCAAGACGTTGGATTGTTTTGCGACGTGACGCAGGTTAACCTTGTTGATAATATTCCCAAGGATTCGGAGTATAATACTTACAGGCGGACCGGTTTGCCGCCGACGCCGATTGCCAATCCCGGACTGGCTGCGCTCCGGGCAGCGCTTGACCCTCTGCCGAGCGAATTTTTGTATTATCTGTCGGCCCGCGACGGCACGACAATTTTCAGCCGGACGGCGGCGGAGCACACCCGCAATAGGAAAAGATATTTAAATATTTAAGCGTATAAACATTTAAAAATGCCTCCGTTTTTCGCCAAAGTTGAATTGCCCGACATTTCCAAGACCCAAGACCTGGGCCAGTTTATCGGCGACGTCTACACTTTCGCCATTACCATTGTGGCCGTGCTGGTGTTCGTGGTTTTTCTCTGGGCCGGCTGGCTTTACCTGACCGCGGCCGGCAACGCCGCCAACGTCGGCAAGGCCAAAACTATGATGACCAACGCCATCGTCGGGGCGATTATTCTCCTGTCCGCCTATTTGATTTTGTACGTCATCAATCCGGATTTGGTGGAAAATACTTTTAATTTCAAACTGCCGGCTACCGGACCGGCCAGCGGTCTCAATTATAGTCCGAGCGATAAGCTAAGACTGATTGACCTAGCTCCAAATGTTGGTAAACCCAAAGACGCCGTCACGATTGTTTTCCAGAGCACTTTGACCGGCATCAAGGTTTTGTGGGATGGCGCGGAGATTGGTTCTGTTGGCGAGGTTAATCCCGGGGAGATTATTTTTACTGTTCCCGACAATGCCGCCGCCGGCGACCACAAAGTGGCGCTTAAAGCCGGCAGTGATGTTTCAAATGAACTAGTGTTCAAAATTGGCGCAAGCCCTGCTGCCGGCAACGGAAGCGGAACAGGCAGCAGTTCTGGAAGTGGTACCGGTACTGGCGGCGGAGGCGGTGGTACGGGTTCCGGCGGGGGTTCCGGCAGTGGCGGGAGCACGGGTGGTGCTGGCGGCGGTGACGGAAAGACAAAAATAATCCAAGGCCGAGGCAGATGTACGCTCACGTATGGCATATATGCATGTTTCATGCCAACCTGCGACGGTAATTGGGGGGAAGCTCAATACGATTATCCGCCGGAAAGAGAAAAACTGCCCTGGCCTTGCGAGCTCATAAATCCCGGCGCCACTGGCGACTGCGATTTTACAATACCAATCGAGTGTCCCGACGGATAGCGGAGACGGAGGCGGCAAGCTCTCCTCCCGCGCCAAGTAGTTGACTTTTTTTAGAGAGTTGCTAGTATTAGAGACATATAGAGAAGCATAAGCCGTAGAAAACGGGCAACCATAAGTCCCGCCGAGGCAGAGTCAGCGACCAGCTCTAACTTTTTCTACGGCGGCGGAAGCCGCTTTTATATTAGCACAATGAAAAGTTTTGAACAGAAAAAAAAGGAGTTGGCCAAGTTAAAAGACAAGCTAGCCAAAGCCAAGCTGGTTATTTTTACTTCCTTCGCCCGAGCCGGGGAGAAAGGATTGAACGTGGCCGAAATGCGGAATCTGAAAAAAGCCCTGCGTGCGGTCAATGGCGAGTACGTGGTCGGCAAAAAGACACTGATTGATAAAGCGCTGAAAACCAACAATGGACAAGGGACGGCAGACGGTCGCCCGGATATATTTGGTTATGAAGGTTCGAGCGGCATCGCTTTTGGCTTTGGCGATGAGGCCGCGACGGCTAAAGTGCTACATACATTCGCTAAGAAATTGCCGAAATTGCGAGTTTTCGGCGCCCTCCTTCGCCAAGGCTTCGGAGGGCGGGCTTTGAAATTATTGGATGATAAAACCGTGCTGGAACTGGCCAAACTGCCCAACCGCGAGATGATGTTAGCTAGAACAATCGGCATGATAAAATATCCGCTGTCGGGATTGGTTAACGTGTTAAACGCAAACATTCGAAACTTGGTCGGAGTTTTGAATCAAGTTAGTAATAAAAAGTAAAATATGAATAGAGAAGAATTCATTAAAGCGATTGAATCAATGTCGGTGCTGGAGCTGAATGAATTGGTTAAAGCCCTGGAAGAGAAATTTGGCGTTTCAGCGGCAACTATGGCAGCCGCTCCCACCGCCGCGTCAGGTGTAAACAGTGAGGAAGCAGGCGCCGTAGAAGAGAAAGACTCCTTCAATGTCGTTTTGAAAGAAGTCGGCGGACAGAAGATCCAGGTGATTAAAGTGATTCGCGACGCCACCGGCAAAGGGCTGAAAGAAGCCAAAGATTTGGCCGATAAACCTGGCTCAATAATCAAGGAAGACGCCAAAAAGGCCGAAGCCGAGGAACTGAAGAAAAAACTGGAAGAAGCGGGAGCAACGGTGGAACTCAAGTAAGTAGAGTAAAATTGAACTTTTTCTTTAATACTTACTACTTGTCCCTTACTACTACGGTTTTATCTGCCAAACTTTGTTGTCCGAAGCCAGTATCCAAATCGTATCGTCGGCGGCGACAGTGATGTTCTGAATACTGTCGGCCGCACCCAGCTTGTAAGTCGTTTTTAACTCTCCGCTGGTTTTGTCAAAAACATAAACTCGTTCAATCTCCGGACTGGTCAGATAAATGAAAGCCGAATTTTTGTCGGTAAGCAGTTTACTTTTGGCCGAAGGAGTGACCCCCAGCGAATATTCCGCCTCTTTTTTGCCTTTGAAATATTTGGTCAGTTTGCCCGCGGCGTCAACGGCAAAAATGTTGCCGTCAACGGCGATAGCCAGGGCGGGGGATGCCAGCGTGCCCCAAGCGGCTCGGCGAGTACCGCCTTTAATCGCGTCGGGGTATTTATAGATCGTAGTTTCGGAAAGGACGTAGAGGTTGTCTTCATAAAGCGCCGCGCTTTGACTGCCGACTGCCTCCTGCAAGGCCTTAGGCACAATGTTGGCAAAAAGCTGGGCCGGATTGGCGTCGGTTGCCGGCGTCGGCTGTTTATTGCTGGCGCGGTCAAGCGTGTCCAGAGTTTTGTCAATTTCGCTTTTGACCGTTTCGATCTTTGCATCATTAAAGCCGGTGATTTGAGAAATGGCGGAATAGAGCAGGGTTCTGGCTTCTTGGGGCTGGTTCTGGGTTAATTTGGAACGGGCCAATTTGAGATTGGCCGAGGCTTGGTTATAAACCGCGCGCGTCTCTGAAGAACCGGTCCGGCCGAAAATTACCCAGCCGGTGAACCCGGCAACAATCACAAGCGCCGCGATAAAAAAAACTTTTGCCCGGCCTTTTCCGGCGAAATGGCCGAACGAACGCAACTGATGCAACCGGGCGGCGGCAGCGCTAAAAAGGTTGTTTCTTTTGGTGACGGCCACCTCGCGTTGCAGTGCCGAGCGTCCCGGCGCCGAAATTTCTGCCGCGGTTGTGATTTCGGCATTGGGGAGGGACTCAACGGCGGGCGTTGGGCTCAACTTCGGCATTGGGGTGGGGAAGACCGGAATCTCCTTAATTTCCTGCATCGCGATATGTACCCCGCAACAGGCAAAATTATTGGCGCTGTCAGCCAAAACCGCCAGCTTTTGGCTAAAATCATTCTGGTTTTGGGCCAGAAAAAGGGGATTGAGCATTTTCTCGCGGCTGGTGACCGGCCGGATCGGGAAGTAGGCAAAAAGCTTATCGTTGGATTTAAGTTTGCCAGAGATGATGTTGGAAAATTGGGTTTCGCTTTGACGGTCTTTGTTGAACAGGTCAAGGTTGTTCAGAATGTCAATGTATTCGCCGTCTCGGGCGAGCGCCACTTTGAATTTACCGAGGCGGGCGATATAAATATTTTCTCCGGCAATGGCGGCCAGACCCAAGTTCAGTTGAAACTCCTTGTTTTTGAAAAAATCCTCCAGCACTTCGTTGAGCTTCTTGAGCGTCCGCTCAAAAGATTGTTTGGGATTTTGTCCGGCTAGCGCTTCCAGCGAATAAAACTCGCGCTTGGCCAAGGAGGAGATTAAACTGACCAAGTAATTCAGGTCTTCGCCTTTTTGCTTGAGATGGCTTAGCACGAAAAGCGCGCCCAGATTTTTTTCCTGATTGGTGGCGCCGGCGTAGGAAGCGGCGTCAAATTGAACGTCCGGCTCACTGCCTTTGAAGACCAGTTCTTTGGCGACGGGTTTTAGGGTAATTTTTTCCACGGTAAGTAGAAGGTAGTAATTAAAAGCAACTTGACAGGCCGAGCGGTATAAACTAGGAATAAATCAAGCCAGCGCTAAATTCATTTTAATCTAGTTTACCCATATGTCAAAGTATATCCTGGAAACCCTTTTTGAATCGCGGCCGAGGTTGAAAATCCTCAAGTTTTTGTTCCGCAACGCCAACTCCAGCTTCAGCGTCAAAGAACTGGCCGCTCACATCCAGGAGGAGCCGCTAACCGTCAGAAAAGAAATCGCTAAACTTAGAGAGATCGGCTTGATTAAGTTGAAAAAATAATGGCCAAGAAAAAGCGCAGGACAATCAAGAAAATCAAACGCCGGCGGGCTAAGCGAAAACTTTCCCGTCCCGAAAAGCGAAGACCGGCGAAGGCGGTTAGGAAAAAAACAAGCCGGAGGCCGACAAAAAAAACCGTCAAAACCCGGCCCACGCCGCGTTATGTTTTGGACAACTCTTTTGAATTTTTGTATGAATTGCGGGATTTGGTTTTGAAGGCCTCGCCGGCGGAAAAAGACCAGATGGCCCGGCGCATCAGCGGCTTGGGGCGGGTCAAACTGGCAATCATCAGCGGGATTTTTATGAACAAAGAACATTCCGATCCGGCGATTGCCGACTTGCTGATTGTCGGCGACGACATTGAACAGCGCCGTTTGCGCAGCTTTTTACGGTCGCTTGAGGCCGAGGTTGGCAAGGAAATTAAATTTGCGGTGATGGAAAAAGACGAATTCCAGTACCGGCTGTCAATGTTTGACCGCTTTATCCGGGTGTTGCTGGAAAGCCCGCATGAGAAGATAATAAATAAATTGGGATTGTAGAGGGCGCTTAGCCCCTCACCTATAGAGCTTTGGGTTACTATGTTCTACGTTTATATTATCCGAAGCAGGAAGGATAAAAGCGTTTACATCGGCTACAGCGATGACCTAACCAGAAGGTTTAGAGAACATAATAACCTTGAAAACAAATCGACCAGAGGAAAAGCTCCATTTGATTTAGTGTATTATGAAGCTTACCGAGCTAAACCTGATGCCAAATATAGAGAAAAAAACCTGAAGCGATTCGCTAAAGCATATGGTCAGTTGAGGGGCCGAATAAAATACAGCTTAGAAGCTCTATAGGTGAGGGGCGCTTAGTTCACTGGCAGAACGTCCGCTTCACACGCGGAAGGCAAGAGGTTCAATTCCTCTAGCGCCCACCAAAATCTGACTTTCAGAAAATTGACCGACTTTTTCGTTGGCGGCGCAAAGCGCCGTCCACTGATTTTGTGGGGGGAATGCAATGCTTTTCGGCGCGCTGACGCGCGCCTCTCTGCCCGCCAAGACGAGGTTCGAGCCAAAGATTTCTTTGGCAGTAACCTTTTTGCCAAAAAGGTTACTCTCCCGTGCGATTTTAGGCAGATTCTCTGCCTCTTTTATCCATTCCAACATCGGTTCGAGCCAGCCAGTCCGCTTTTGTTCAATCCGCGCAGATTGTTCCTCCAGCGACTTCTTTTTGGAAAGGAGTTTTGCTTTTTCTGTGCGGTATATTTCGCGCTCGATGTCTTGTTCTAAATAGCCGTCAAGAAGTCGCTGGAGCTTCGTTTGTATGGCGCGGATTCTCTTTCCGGACTCTTGAACAAAAGCGGTTGAGGATTGGGCGGATTCCAATTTTTCTTTTTCCAACATTCCGCGCATTTCTTCCGCCCAATCCGGTCTCAAAGAAAATTTTTGAATGAGAGATGATAACTGGCGATCCAATTCCTCTTGGCGAATACAAGGTTCGGGACACTTCACATTTTTGTTTTTCTTGGTGCAGTGGTAATAGACATACTCGTGGACATTGCCATTTTTCTGACGCTTCACCTTGTATTCGCCAGTTATCATCATCCCGCATGAGGCGCAGGAAAGCAGTCCGCAAAATGGTTGCGGTTCATTTTTCTGCTTGTGGTGCGGACGACCTCTTTGCTTCAAGATTTCCTGCGCCTTGTCAAAAATTTTCTTTGAGACGACTGGTTGGTGCTTGCCCT
>JBBTYI010000015.1:0-1073 GCA_038061865.1 Patescibacteria group bacterium
ATTGGGGGTGTTAGGGTAGGTGTTGGTGATGGTGATGGGGTTGGGGTTGGGGTAGGAGTGAGTGTAGGGGTAGGGGTTGGTGTAGGCGTTGGCGTTGGGGTAGGTGTAGGCGTAGGTGTAGGTGCAGGCGTAGGCGTTGGGGTGGGCGTCGGCTCGGCTTCAATAATAAAACTGGGGGTACAGCCAGCGATGGTCACGCCGGAAGTATTTTGCATTTCGGTCTTGTAACGACCGACCGCATATTCGTAACTCTGAATCGCGGTATTATCGTATAGCGAAAAATTGCCGTTAGCGTCAGCGGTCAAGAAATTGTTGTAAGTCGTGCCGCCGTGAGTGAGGTTGGTATTGGCCAGCCGAAATTGCTGATACGACTGCAAACCGCTGGCGCTAATTGACCAGTTAGACCCCTCGCCGATCCGGCGCAAACCGGTGCCGTCAGCCAAAGTCCGGCCACCCCAAGTTAGCCGGCAGTCAATGGTTTCGGCGTTAGCGTAATCGACGGCAAAAACAAAATAACTAGTCAAGCCGGTTAAAATCACCGAAAAAACAAGGATTTTGGCGCCTTTTGAGAAGATTTTATACATAGCCCGAATTGTAACAGAAAGATGCCGCCTTGTCAATTTTATGCGGAGGGTGTGGGAGTCGAACCCACAAGGGCTTGCGCCCGCTTGCTCTCCAAGCAAGTGCCATGCCATTAGGCGAACCCTCCGTAAACTACTTGATTAATAATAGTATTTCTGGTAGGAATAGAAAAGTTCTTACCAACAAGGAGAGAGCAATGGAAAAGAATACTGCTGCAGTGGTGGGGTTCTCCGCCGAGATCATCTATCAAATCAGTGGAAAAACGGAAACACACCTTTTTGGGCCTTTCCCGGGTCCTGAAAGTTTAAACGTGGCCATCGCTGCGCACGAGTGCAGCTTGGAATACTTGTACCGTTACAATTGGCGAGAAATTGAGCGGAAGCTCTCGTCCCCAAGCCCCGTTGCCGTTTAAGGGGCTTTTTATATTTTCAAGCCGCGCCGGGCGCTTATTCGTGTTGAGTGACTACATCCCGACCGTAGGTCGAGGATCC
>JBBTYI010000015.1:1083-29304 GCA_038061865.1 Patescibacteria group bacterium
CCGCGATTTTGCTCATAAAAATCGAGGATCCTCGACAAAGTCGGGACACGGTCGGGTTTTGCTATAATCTTCCCGAAAGCAAAACCCGTGCCGCCAATCAATTTTGAAACAACGAGGCGAATCGCTGGTGAGCCGAGTGGTGACCAGAGGTATGGTGGTGAACTAAATTTATTTCCGGAGACCGCGAGCGCTAATACTCTGGCATTGCCGGCGGCGTATTTTTTTCCTTCTCCTCCGGCAAATCCGTTACTATCGCTTCGGTCGTCAGTATCAGCGAAGCTACCGATGCGGCATTGACCAGGGCGGTGCGGACGACTTTGAGCGGGTCAATGATGCCGGTTTTGATCATATCCGCATACTCGCCGGTGTTGGCGTCAAAGCCCATGCCTGGCGGCAGTTGAGAAACTTTTTGGACAACTTCGTTGGAATCCCGGCCGGCGTTCTCGGCAATTGAGCGCAAGGGTTTTTCCAAAACTGCCTTGATAATCTGCACTCCTTTGGCCTCATCACCGAACTCGTTGATACCGACGATTTTATGGTTAAGCTCTTTGGCTGCTTCAAACAAAGCCACGCCGCCGCCAGCAACAATCCCTTCCGCCAGCGCCGCGCGGGTGGCAGCAATTGAATCTTCAATTCGGAACTTTCGTTCTTTCAATTCGGTTTCAGTGGCGGCGCCGACGCGAATCACCGCCACGCCGCCGGACAGTTTGCCCAATCGCTCCTGCAATTTTTCTTTATCAAATTCTGAAGTAGTTTTTTCCAGCTGACCTTTTATCTGGGCAACTCTCTTATCAATATCAAGTTTCTTGCCTTTACCGCCAACGATGATGGTATCATCTTTACTGGCCACCACCCGGTGCGCCCGGCCGAGCATATTCAATTCGGCGGATTCCAGTTTCATCCCCTTTTCTTCGGCAATTACCTGCCCGCCGGTAACCACAGCGATATCATCCAGCATTTCTTTTTTGCGGTCGCCAAAACCCGGCGCTTTGATGGCCAAAGCATTAAAGTTGCCCCGCAATTTGTTGACTACCAGCGTGGCCAGGGCATCGCCTTCAACTTCATCGGCGATGATTACCAAGTCGCGCTTACCGCTCTTGGATAATTTTTCCAGCACGCCGACAATATCGTGCACCGAAGAAATTTTCCGGTCGGTAATTAAAATATACGGGTCGTCATAGACGGCTTCCATCCGCTCGGGCGCGGTAATCATGTAGGGGGAGATGTAGCCGCGGTCAAACTGCATACCTTCCACAATCTCTTTCTCCAAGCCGAAGGTTTGCGACTCCTCCACCGTTACCACACCGTCCTTGCCGATTTCTTCAAAAACATCGGCAATCAACTCGCCGATTTCCGGGTCGTTAGCCGAAATGGCCGCCACTTCTTTGATTTTTTCGTAGCCTTTGACTTTTTGGCTTTTGGCTTTGAGTAACTTAGTGACCGCCTCCACCGCTTTATCAATACCACGTTTGAGAAACACCGGATTGGCGCCGGCATTGACGGCGCTGAAACCCTCGGCCACGATGGCTTGCGCCAAAACCACCGCCGTGGTGGTGCCGTCGCCGGCGATGTCGCCGGTTTTAGAGGCGACTTCTTTGATCAATTCGGCACCGATGTTTTCAAATTTATCTTTTAATTCAATTTCTTTGGCCACTGTCACGCCATCTTTGGTAATCGTCGGCGCGCCAAAGCCCTTATCCAAAACCACGTTTCGCCCCTTAGGGCCGAGCGTCACCTTGACCGCATTGGCGATTTTGTCCACCCCCCGTTTTAATGCTTCTCGCGCTTGTTCTTTGTATTGAATTTGCTTAGGCATATTATTCTATGACCGCGAGAATATCCTCCTCGCGGGCGATTAAATATTCTTTGTCGTCAATCTTAATTTCATTCGGGCCGTATTTGGTAAACAAAACTTTGTCGCCCTTTTTGACGTTGATTGGCATCAGTTTGCCGTTCTCGTCTTTTTTGCCCGGGCCGACGGCAATAATTTTGCCCTGCTCGGGCCGTTCTTTGTCAATCGTTTCCGGCAGGATTATCCCGCCTTTCTTTTTTTCCTCGCGCAAGGGTTCGATCAGGACCCGGTCGCCCAGGGGATGAATTTTCATAAATCAGCTTATTAGCTGATTAGCTTCCTAGCTTCTTAGGGATAAGACCTAATAAGCTAAGTAGCTAAAAAGCTGGGCAGCTAGTTTTGGCATTCTCCCATCGAGAGTGCTAATGCAATATATATTATCTGAATCCGAAAGCGAGTCAAGCCCCGGTAAGTTCGTTTAACTTCGCTTGATATTTTTCTAAAATTACCGGTTCTGGCGAATCCGGGTGAAAAGCCAGCTGTTCATCGTCGTAAACCACATGGCCCACCGGATGGCTCGTTAGCGGATTACGGGTGATGCGGCGAATCTGGTAGCGCTTCACCCGCCCTTCCAGCCAAGCCGGGAAAAATATTTTCAAAATCGCGCTGACTGCACGCGCGAAACGACTGAGCCGGATAGTAATGGCGGGGTCATAGCCCACTTGCCAGGGATGATAAAGAAAATCGCCGATCCAAGGATTTTTTTTCTGAAACTCGGCGAACAGCCCCGGATCGCACACCAATAATGGCTTGAGGTTGAGATAGGTCTGGGCGTTATAAATGCTGTGGAAAGGGATAGTCAGCGAAGCATCGGTAATATAGTGGTTGAGACAGATTTTGTCGGGAGCGATTTTTTGGCGGGGTTTACGGCGCAGACCAAACACCGACAAAAATCCGGTAATCAGCAACCGCGCCGTCCAGATCCGACCGTGTTTAGTAATAACCAAAACGTCCAGATCACTTAGCTCATCACAATTTCCCAACCCCAGCGAGCCGGAGGCAAAGACGGCTTCAACATACGGGACAAAAGCCAGCCAGCGGACGGCACGCCGGGCGCGAACCATTTTGCGGCGGGAGATTTTTTCTTTTTTAAGCCGGAGCGGCACCAGATATTCCCGGTCGGATAGAAAGTAATAGCCGTTGGCAGCGCTGATAATTTTTTCCAATACCAATTGGTCAAGAGCGCACCGGATGTCAATCGGGGTCGGTTTATCCGAATCATCCCCGTTAACCTTTATCAAACAGTTAAACACCTCCTCCGCTTTGAGCGGAAAATCAAGGATGTCATAATAGGCCAATGTGGCCAGAACGGCTTGGCGCATTGCCCCAAGAATAGCTCCAGTCAGAAAATTAGCAAGAAAAAACCGCCGGGGTTTTGCTAAAAAGTAAATACTTTGCTACTATTAAATTACAAACTGATGGCTGTTTTTATTCGCTTTTTAGCCAATTTATTGGGGCTCTGGCTGGCGAGCCAGCTGGTTTCTGGTTTTTTAGTCACCGGCAATTGGCGGGGGTTCTTGGTGGCGGCGGTAGTGCTGACTTTACTCAATCTTTTGGTTAAACCGATCTTAAAATTGCTGACCCTGCCCCTGCTGATCGTATCCCTTGGCCTGTTCGGCCTGGTGATAAACGCTTCACTGCTCTGGCTGGCCGACCAGTTCACCGGTTATATCGCGATTGAAAACCTACTGGCGCTGTTTTGGGCGACCGTCATAGTAACTGCCGTCAATTTGGCGGCCAATAAACTTTAAAGTGTTGACTATTATCCAAACAATTTTAGCCGTTTTATTAATCGCCGCTATTTTAATTCAGCAGCGGGGCGCCGGTTTGTCGGGCACCTTCGGCGGCGAGGGCAGCGTTTACTCCACCCGCCGCGGGATTGAGAAAATAATTTTTATTGCCACGATCGTGCTGGCAATTTTATTTTTCGGTTTCTCAATAGTGCGCATCTTGCTGTGACCAACGACAACAGTCAATTGGACAATTTTTTTATGCCCAGCCAGGGGGTGAAGAAGAAACCGCGCCGTCCGGCTAAATTAGGGCCGCGCGCCAAGAAATTCAAGCTCTGGCTCAAAAGCAAACTGGCTGTTTTTTTGCCGTCCCGGGAACAGTTCTGGCACTTGCCGAAAGTTCTGTCCGTCAGAGAGCGCTACTTGATTTTAGCGCTGGCCGCGGCGGCGGCCGGGGCGCTGGTCGCCATTCCCGTTGCCGGCTATTACCGCTTCACCACCGTTCAGCCCGACTACGGCGGCAGTTTCAACGAGGGCCTGGTCGGTACGCCCAAATATATCAATCCCCTGTTGGCGCAAACCAGCGATGTGGACCGCGACTTATCCGAACTGATTTATGCCGGCTTGCTGAAATTTGACGACCGGGGCGGCTTGACTGACGACTTGGCCAAATTCCACGAGGTTTCCGCTGACGGCCTGATTTACACCTTCAAACTGCGCGACGGCCTGAAGTGGCATGACGGCCAGCCGCTGACGGCGGATGATATCGTCTTTACCGTCCTCGCCGTTCAGAATGCGGATTACGGCAGTTTTCAGAGAATCAACTGGCAGGGGGTGGAAGTTAATAAAATTGACGAACAGACGGTGACGTTCAAATTAAAAAACAAGTACGCCCAATTTTTAAATAATGCCACGCTGGGTATTTTACCCAAGCACCTGTGGGAAAGCGTGAAGCCGGTCAGTTTCGGACTGTCGGAACTGAACCTGAAACCGATCGGTTCCGGCCCTTACCAGTTTTCAAAAATCAGACGGGATAGCGCGGGCAACATCCAGTCCTACGAATTGGCGGCCGCGGACGGTTATTATCAAGGCAAACCCTACATCAGCAAAATCATTTTCAGATTCTACGAGTCGGAGGACAAACTGATTGACGCTTTCAACCGAAGCGAGATTGACGGCCTGTCATTTATCTCGCCGCCGAAACTCAACTCGGTTCGCTGGCTGGGCAAACTCCAGATCAAAGAATTAAAACTGCCCCGTTATTTCGCCGTATTTTTCAATCAGAACCAAAGCCAACAGCTTTCCGATAAAAACGTCCGTTTGGCTTTGAATTACGCCACTGATAAAAATACCATCCTGGACAAACTGCTCGCGAACAAAGGCACGGCGGTTGATTCGCCGATGTTGTCGGGCATCATTGACCTGCCCCCGCCCCAAACCAAATACGATTACAACCCTGAAAAAGCCAAAAAAATCTTGGATGAGGCCGGTTGGAAACTGCCCGCCGCCGGCCCGGTACGCGAGAAAGCTCCGCCGCCGCCCAAAAAAGGCGGCAAATCGCCAGTGCCGGAATCTACTAAGTTGGAAATCAAACTGACCACTTCCAATTGGCCGGAACTGGTCATGGCCGCCGGCCAGCTCAAAGAACAATGGGAAAAAATCGGAGCCAAAGTGAACGTGGAGATTTTGGCCCTGCCCGAGCTCCAGCCAGCCATCAAAGACCGCGGTTACGAGTCCTTGTTATTCGGTGAAGTCCTGGGTCTAGACCCGGACCCTTTCAGTTTTTGGCACTCTTCCCAGAAGCGCGACCCGGGTTTAAACTTGGCGCTTTACGACAATAAAAACGCCGATAAACTTTTGGAAGACGCCCGGCAAACTTTGGACGACTCAATCCGTTTGAGCAAGTACGCTGATTTTCAGCAGTTGGTGATCAATGACGCGCCGGTGGTATTCCTCTACAGCCCCAGTTACCTTTACGGACAAGCTAAAAAAATCCAAGCCAACGGCGCCGCGGTCATCGCCATTCCGTCGGACCGTTTTAATGCGATTAACAAATGGTATATTGAAACGAGGCGGAGCTTTGGGGAATAGGTTACTAGAAATTATATTTGATAGATTTTACCAAACAATTTAAGGAAGGCGCCGAGGCGGCAGAAAATGTTAAGGTCGCGGGGAAATTCGATCGGGTGATTTTTTGCGGTATGGGCGGCTCAATCATACCGGCGGAGATGATTTCACTTTTGTGGCTGGAGGGATTAAATTTCTACATCCACCGGACCTTTGGTATTCCCCATTGGGCTAACAAAAAATGTTTAGTGGTTTGCACTTCCTGGTCGGGCGATACCGAGGAAACGATTTCTTCGTTTGAAGCGGCAGTCCGGGCCGGCGTCCCGGTTGCGGTTATCACTAAAGGCGGCAAACTTTTGGCGCTGGCTCAAAAGCATAAAATCCCCTATGTCGTCTTGCCCCAGGATAATGCGCCGGCTCGCTATGGCGCGGGCTATATGCTGGCGGCGCTATTGACGCTGCTAACCAACTCTGCTATACTTGACAACAATCCGGTATCTAGCTTCTCTTCTGCCGCTTTAACTCCGGGATCGGTACCCGGGCTGGCCCGCCCAAATTTTGCCAAGCAAAACTTAGGCGGGCTGGCGGCAAGGATTTCAGACAAAACTCCGCTGATTTATTCGTCTTATCGGTGGCGTTATTTAGCCAGATTTTGGAAAATCTTTTTTAATGAGGATTGTAAACTTCATTCGTTCTCAAATTACTTTCCCGAAGCGGCACACAATGAGATCGCCGGCTTCACCGCAACGAAGAGAGAAGTTTATTTTCCGATAATACTGATTGACCCCGATGAGGAAACGGCTGACCAGAGTAAGCTCAACCAACTCGCTAATTTCTTTAACCGACTGACTATTGATAGCCAAACTTTAAGCTTGGGGGGCAAAACGCGTCTGGAAAAAATACTTAACAGTTACTATTTGGCCGGCTCTACTGCCGAAGCACTGGCTGAAAAACTGGGGGTTGACCCCTTGGACAATTCAATGATAGAGGCATTCAAAAAGTCCTGAACTTGCCGAGATGGTGAAATTGGCAAACACACTAGCTTCAGGAGCTAGCGGGAGCAATCCCTTGGGAGTTCAAATCTCCCTCTCGGCACAGAAAATAGGACGAGCCAATTTATTGGCTCGTCGGGAGATTTGAAAGCCGGAGCGATGCAACACGAGCAATCGGCGAGTGTCGCCGCGAGGCGGGGTCGCGACCGCGGCGGCGGAAGCCGACGCGAGTCGTGACCAAATCTCCCTCTCGGCACAAAATTGCATGGATAATATTCTCAAAGAACTCAAAACTCATCTGACTAGTTCTTCTCGGGGCAATCCCGCCGGGCAGGGCGACGGTTCGGATTTCAACAACCAACCCGGAAAAGGCGGTCCGTCTTCCCGTTTCTCCAAAACCCCCAGGCGGCGCGTCCCCAAGTACAAAGACCGGCGGGATGATCTGCCCCGGCGGCGGCGTTTGGCGCCGATCCACGACCGGCCGGTGCGCGAAGAAACCCAGACCGCCGACGGGGCAATGAAAATCATACCATTGGGCGGTTTGGGCGAAGTCGGCCGCAATATGTGCGTGGTTGAATACAAAAGCGATATTATCGTCATTGACGCCGGTTTCGGTTTTCCGGAAGAAGACCAACCTGGCATTGATTATGTTTTGCCTAACACCGGCTATCTGGACGGAAAACAGGAACGGATTCGCGGAGTGATTATTACTCACGGGCATATGGACCACGTCGGCGGACTGCCTTATCTGATTAATCGCCTCGGCAACCCCACCATCTACACCGCCAACTTAACTCGCGGCATCATCATCAAGCGCCACGAGGAGTTTCCCCATTTGCCGCCTTTGGATATTGAAGTTATCAAAGCCGGCGACATTATCAAACTCGGCGAAATGGAAATTGAATTTTTCCATGTCAATCACAATATCCCCGACGCCACGGCTTTGGTGGTTACCTGCCCGGCCGGCCGGTTGGTGCATACCTGCGATTTTAAGTTAGACCCCACTCCGCTCAATGAACCGCCGGCCGACCTGGATTTTATCAAAACTATCGGCGACCGCGGTGTTTCAGTTTTGATGTCCGATTCCACCGGCGCTGAAAAAGAAGGTTCCACCATTTCCGAAAGCGCGGTGCAGGATAATCTGGAACAGATCTTCAAAGAAGCCAAAGGCCGGATTATCACCGCTACTTTTTCTTCCCTGCTCAACCGCATCCAGCAGTTGATCACTCTATCGGAAAAATACAATCGCAAAGTCGCTTTTGACGGTTACAGTTTGAAAAGCAACGTGGAGTTTGCCAAAGAATCGGGCCAACTGCACATCGGTAAGCACACCCAGATTCTAGTAGATCAAATTGACGACTATCCGGATGCTAATGTGACGATTATCGGCACCGGCGGCCAAGGCGAGGAGCGGGCGGTGTTGATGCGCATTGCCTCCGGCGAACATCGCCAGGTCCGCTTGAAAAAGAGTGACTCGGTAGTTTTTTCTTCTTCGGTTATTCCGGGCAACGAGCGGACCGTCCAACGGCTCAAGGATTTGCTTTATCGGATGGGCGCCCGGGTTTACCATTCCGGCTTAATGGACATCCACGCCAGCGGCCACGCCCAGCAGGAGGATTTGAAAAAGATGCTTCGCCTGGTCCGGCCGAAGTGGCTGATGCCGATTCACGGTTATTATTCAATGATGGTCAGCCATGGTTATCTCGGCCAAGCCGAAGGCCTGTCGGAAAAAAATCTGATTATTGCTGACAATGGTTCCATTATTCATATTGAAGACCCTAATCCGGCCGATCGCTCGGTCGGCGCGTGGTGGTTTGATAAGCGCACCGTTCCTTCCGACAATATTATGGTTGACGGTCTGGGCATCGGTGACATCGGCAATGTCGTTTTGCGCGACCGGCAGGTGCTGGCCGAGGACGGTATGTTCGTGATTGTTACTTTGATTGATTCCAAAACCGGCCGAGTGCGCGGCAGTCCGGATATTATTTCCCGGGGTTTCGTTTATCTCAAAGAAAACAAAGACCTCTTGATGCAGGTGCGCAAAAAAATCAGATTCATCATTGAGAAAAAAGTTACTCGGCCGATTAATTGGGTCTATCTCAAAGACGCCCTGCGCGACGAGATCGGGTTGTTTCTATTTCAGAAGACAGAGCGTAGACCAATGATATTACCGGTGGTAATTGAGGTATAATAATTTTGTATGAATAAAGTTTTCAGCGGCATCCGGCCGTCGGGAAAATTACACCTCGGGAATTATCTGGGGGCAATTAAGAATTGGATTGAGCTGCAAAATAAGCCGGATTTGGAATTGGCGGTGTATATGATTGCCGATTATCACGGCATTACTACGCCATTTGACCCCAAGACCTACGGGGTCGGCGTATTGGATGTGGCCTGCCAGTTTTTGGCGGCCGGGTTAGACCCGGAAAAGGTTTTGCTCGTCCGCCAGTCGCGCGTACCCGAACACACAGAGCTGGCGTGGATATTCAGCACTATCACTCCGGTCAGCTGGCTGGACCGTCTGCCGACCTATAAGGAAAAACTGGAAGAAAATCCCAAATATCATCATCTGGGGATTTTGGCTTATCCGGTATTGATGGCCGCCGATATTTTAATTTATAAAGCCAACGCCGTGCCGGTCGGCGATGACCAGAAAGCCCACATTGATTTGACCAATGAAATCGCTAAAAAGTTCAATCATATGTTCGGTCAGACCTTCGCGCCGGTGAAAATACTCAAGACTGAAGGCGAAAGAATCCGCTCCCTGCAAAACCCAGCTAAAAAAATGTCCAAATCTGGCGATGAAGGTATCGGGCTGATTGACTCCCCTGATGAGGTCGCCGCTAAAATCAGGAAAGCGGTGACTGACTCGGGCAGTGAAATCAAGTACGACCCGGAAAAGAAACCGGCAATTTCTAATTTGCTTACCATCTATCACCTGCTCTCCGGCCAGACATTGGAGAATTTGCAAAGCCAATATGCCGGCAAAAGCTACGTTGACTTCAAAAATGACCTTGCCGAAGTGGTAATTGAGTTTCTCAAACCCATTCGGGGAAAATACAACCAGTTACAAAACGACTTAACGCAAGTGGAGCAAATCTTGACAAAGTCAGAAGAAAAAGCCAAAGTAACCGCGGCTGATACTCTGCGCGAAGTCAAACAAAAAGCCGGGTTATTATAAAGGAGAATAAATGAATAGTGATGGCAGGATTTTTTTGCTCCTTACACTGTTGGCAGATTTAAGCCAGCATCGCGATTTCAGCGGCTGTGACATTTGCGCTCCGATAGTAGAGCGCTGCACTGACGCCGAATGCCGCTGTAGGGAACTGCTTACCTGTCCCGAGTACTGTCAAATTCGAATGTACATTGAGAACGTCCTGATCGGCCTGACGGATCAGGAGGTTGATACTGCCGCTTATCTAAAATCCCAGGGTAGCCGCAGTGAGTACCGGGCTTGGCTGGAAACACTAACCCACAGCCGCAGTCACCCGGTGGCTTTAATGATTCATTGATTTAATAGCGGCCGTCAGTCCCCCCGCCTTCTCAACAAGAAGGTTTTTTTATTCCAATAACTTCTTAATCACCGTCTGCGTCTCGGTCGGGCCGCTGACGGTTAAATACTCTACGCCGGTAGAGACGACGGCGTAATCATTGCCGCCGGGGAAAATGGCGTCGCCGACAAACAGCATATCGGCTAGCGGTATGTTTAAATATTTTCCCATCTGGCGCAGGCCGTAGGCTTTGTCGGTCCCTAGACGAGTAACATCAATAGAAGTCAGGCCAGCAACGCGGACTGTAAAATCCGGCAGATATTTTTGCACAACCTCAGCAATTTCCATCCGTTGGGCAGTTTTTTCTTTTTGCCACTGCTCCTTCAATTCCAGCGGCGCCTCCTGCCCCAGCGCGGAAAAAGTGATTTGACTGCCGCGATCCTCAATCAGCTCGCCGTAAATTTCCGGTGGATGAGAATAGTTCAATTCCTGAAAAGTTTTCTCAAAAGCGGCGAGAATTTTTTGTTTTTCTTCGGTGGAGAGGTTTCCCGCGTAAATCTGCTGCCAGGCGCCGTCGGTATAACGGTAAAAAGCCGCGCCGTCGGTTGGCAGTAAAAAAAGATTTTCCAGCAATTGTTCCGGCGCGTTGAGTTTATCCAAAAATTGAGTTCGGAATCGTTCAAACTTCCCCCCGCCGATTATTGCTATTGGCTTTTTCTCCAATAGCCGTGTTAGCAGGGCCGCCATGGCCACGGCCAAATTCTGCTTGCTCTCTGTCAGCGTGCCGTCCAAATCAAAGACAATCAATTCTTTTTCAGTCATATTTTCATTATATCACCGCCGCCCCCGTTTTACATTCTTCACTTTTCAGTTTACATTCAGATAATGCTATCCATCGGAATAGTCGGCCTGCCTAACGTTGGCAAATCAACTTTGTTTCAGGCCCTCACTAAAAAACAAGTAGGTATTTCCAATTATCCTTTCACCACGATTGATCCCAACATCGGCGTGGTTGCCGTGCCCGATGAGCGGCTGGAACTGTTGGCCAAAATGTCCAAATCCAAAAAAATCGTGCCGACGGCGGTTGAGTTTATTGACATTGCCGGACTGGTAAAAGGGGCGGCGCAGGGCGAGGGGCTGGGCAATAAGTTCTTGGCCAACATCCGCGAAGTGGATGCCATCGTTCATATTATCAGAGTTTTTGAAAATGAGAATATTGTTCATATTCACAAACGGATAGACCCCGTTGAGGATATTGAAATTATTGAGACCGAACTGGCATTGGCGGATTTGGAAAGCAAAGAAAAACGCGCCGCCCGCAAGGATACGAAGGATTTGCCACCGTTACAACTCCTAATGGATAAAAAAGTAATTTACGTCTTTAATGTCTCCGAGACACAGCTGCGCAGCCACTGGCAACCGGACGAGAGATTACTGGCTGCCATCAAAGGGGCAGATTATGTCGTACTTTCCAACACTTTTGAATTGGCGTTGTCGGAAGTGCCGCCGGAGGAACAGGCCATTCTACTAGAAGAAGTGGGATTAAAAGAAAGCGGCCTGGATGAGTTAATCCGCAAGTGCTATCACACGCTGGATTTGATTACTTTCCTCACCACCGGCGAGGACGAGACCCGCGCTTGGACGGCCAAACGCGACACGCCCATCCCCGTCGCCGCCCGGGCCATCCACACCGACTTTGAAAAACTCTTCATCCGCGCCGAAGTCATCAACTGGCAAGAACTATTATCTTGCGGTGGTTGGAGTGCCGCCCGCACCGCCGGTAAACTCAAATTAGTGGGCAGAGACTATATCGTGCAGGATGGGGACGTGGTAGAGATAAAAATCTAACACTCGCCCAGTAGCCACTTTTTCTCTCTTTGCGCTCGGCCTAAGTAAGCTACACTCGCTCCGCTAAATTTTCCGACCAAGCTTGCGGTGCCCGGAGTACCGACCGGTCTTGGTTACCGGAAAATTTAACGCTCCGCTCGCAGTTTACTAGCGGCCGCCGCAGAGTTCGAAAAAGTGGCTACTGGGCTCGCTTAGTTATTCTAAATTCTTCCACGAAAAAAGCCTCACTAGTAAAACGCGGCGAGGGCCGCTAGGCATTTTTTCGAACTCTGCGCCGAACGAACAAAGCCGCGCAGCAAGACGGGAATGGTTGGAAAATAATAGGTCGTGAGCGAAGCTGAATAGCCCGCGCAGCGGAGGGTTACCTGTTATTTTCCATCACACCATTCCCAGTTGAGCTAGTGGTTTTGTGAGTGAGGCGTAAAGAGAGAAAAAATGCCTAGCGGACGAGCTAGATTTTTCCGCTAGACCCAAATAGTCCCAACTTTTTCTTCACCAACTCTTTCATTGCTGCTAGCGACGGGGCGAGGAATTTGTAAGGGGTGGTTTGGGTGGGCTTGTGCTGGAGTTCGGCGGCCAGGGCATCGTGGTAAGCCACGCGCAGTTCGGTGTTGATGTGGATATTGGTAATGCCACCGGCAATGGCGGCGCGGATGTCATCATCGGACAGGCCGGAAGCACCGTGTAAAACCAGTATTGTGTCCGGCACAGCGGCGGCGATTTTTTTGAGATGTTCAATGTCCAGTTTTTCTTCCTGTTCGGTAACAATGCCGTGGATATTGCCAAAAACCACCGCCAGCCGGTCTACCCCGGTGCGCGCTACAAAATCCACCGCCTGCTCCGGCTGGGTATAGTCCGCCGGACTGATTTCCACTTTTCCCTGTACTTCCGATGACCCGCGCAGGTACCCCAGCTCTCCTTCTATCATCATCTCCGGATTTTTCCCCCTGGCATATCTCACGACTTGCGATGTCGTGAGGATGTTATCTTCGTAGGACAATTTGGATGCGTCTATTAGTACTGTGTCATAGTCGGCATCAATGGCCTTCTGGGTATTCACAAAACCCTTATGATGGTCGGCATTGAGCCAGACGGCGCGACCTTTTTGTTGATAGGATTTTACCAGCGCGGCGGCCTGATCATAACCGATAAATTCCGCCTCTCCCTCGGAGGTCGCCGCCATTACCGGTGCTTCCAACCCCGCCGCCGCTTCCATAATCGCCCTTAATTGCTCCGCCGTGGAAAAATTAAAATGCCCGATCGCCCATTTCTCTTTTTTGGCGCTGGCAAAGTAATTTTTTAGATTTTTCATAATTTAATAACCCCGCCAATAATATTCTCCTCGATCAGCTGATTCATCTTACCACGCCCCAGATACTCAATAAAAATTTTGTTCCAGAGCGCTTCTTGCTGGTGGTAAAGGTATTTGCTCTCGCCTTTTTTGACTAGGGTCATGGTCAAGTCAATTAAGCTAAAACTAATAAATTCTCCGTTATTTGCAGTATTCACCCCTGTTTGTAGATTTGCGTTATTTGTGAAAAAATCCCCGACAAAATCGTAATCGGTAATGTCCGCAAAGCCGGGCAACTTACCCAAACTTTTTTGGGCTTTGTACCAGTGCTCGGCTTCGGGGTTGACATGCGGGATAAACAGCCGCGGGTCATTTGGGTCATCCTTGGCCAGGTACCTCTGTATTATCATTATTGATTGACGATTGGCGATTGGCGATTGCGTCAGCGGTACATCGCCGCGCAAGAGAGATATCAATTTCCCCGCGAAATCGGACTCGCCGCCAAATTTGCGAAAAAGCGACGAGTAAAACGGCACTTCGTTAAGGTAATGGAGCAGAAGTGTAAATACTCTCATCAGTTCGCCGTCTGTATTTATTTCAATTGGGATTATGAAAATTACGCCGAGCTCTTTGAGATGACTGACATTGTGATACTTTTTTTGCAAAAACTTTTCGGCTGTTTGGAGCCATTTTTCGTTCAAAACGATTGTCTGAACCTCTCTTTCTTCAAAATCGGCAATGGTCAAGCCGGCGTATGAGCCGATAAAGATTTTATTCATCCACTCGCCGGGTTCAATGAAACGCAAAGCGCTGTAGACCTGTTCCAAACCTTCTTTTTCCACCAGCTTGTCAACCGAACCATAGCCGAAATGACTCAAAATGTTTTGGGGCGGGTTGGCTTTTAGCATCTCAAGGGCTTTGGCTTTTTTGATAAACAGGCCCTTGCCCGGATTTTCTAATTCCAGCGCTTTGGCGACAATCGAGTTATAGTCAGCGCTGCCGATTTGAACGGATAATTTGTTTTCCAGCTTAATCAGCCAAGCGTTTAATTTTTCCCGGATTGCTTGAGGAGTGTCCTCAAGGGTAAGCCCCAGCTCGCCCAGCCGTTTACTAATCATCTGCTTATTTTCGACGGCAATATTATCAAAAACACCGGTTTTACCGGTTAAGCTATTCATCGTTTCCTCCAACCCAGAAATTATTTCCGGCTTGACTCCCAGTATTTGTGATATTTTTTCAATGCCCGACATATTTCATTTTTTAATCACTTCCACCAGTGGCCATGGTCCCCAGTCGCCTTTTTTCAAAATACCGGCTTTGGCACCGAATTGGGTGACTACCGAGGAAGCGTTGGCGGTGGCGAACTGGATGGCTTTGGCAATATCATTACTGCGGGTGTACTCGGCTACAAAGCCCGAACCAAAAGCATCCCCCGCCCCGGTGCGCTCTACTACCGGCGAGTCGGGCACGCCGGCGCTGTATTTGGTTCCGTCGGCGGTTCTGACTTTCACTCCTTCGTGCCCATTGGTCACCACCACAATGCCCTTCACTATTTGTCCCAGCACTCCTAAAATGCTATCCCAACTGGCAAATCCTATGCCGGTCAGTTGCGCGCCTTCTTCACGGTTAGTGAGATAGACGTCAACATTTTTCAAAACCGGTTCCAGTTTATCCAAACCGAGGGCCAATTCTTTGCCGCCGGGGTTGAAAGCAATTTTAGCTCCGGTTTTAACGGCGTGATTGACGGCCGCTTCCAATAAATCATAGTGCCCGCCCATTGAGTCAAGATAAAACCACCTCGCCTTGAGTTTTTCAAAGGGTATTTTGTTGACGTCAAAATGCTGGCCTTCACCTTTGTAACTCAAAATAGTTCGTTCGGCATTGGCATGGATCAGGATAATAGAATAGGCCGTGATACCATCGTCGTGCTTCTGGAAATGTTTGGTTTCCACACCCTCTTTTTTCAGCGCACGGATGATCTCTTCGCCGGCCATATCGTCGGCAATCGCACTCACACAAGCAGTAGCAAAGCCCTGCCGGGTAAAAGTCACGGCGGCATTGGTCCCGCCGCCGCCGGCAGCAAAAACAATTTTTTTAACTTCCAGTTTTGTCCCCAGCGGCAAACATTGCTCAATGCCGGTCGGCGAATCGTCGTGTCGGCGTGTTTCAAAACCACCCGTTTGAATCAGGACATCGCGCGTAGCGGAACCGATGGTGATAATGTCATACATAAGGAATATAGCCTTTTGAGATAGTTTCAAAACCTTTTTCTGCTGCAATCTCTGATTCTTGACTGCGACTGCGTCAGATTTCGTAAAATGTCCTCAATGTAGCCGCTGCTACGTTTCCGGGCATTTTACTCATCTTCCTTGTCTCGTTCAATAATCAGAGATTTCGCTACGAAAAGGGTTTTGAGACCATCTCATCGCTCATAAGCGGTCTCTAGATTTTGGATCGCTTCTTTAACGTCATGATTCTCGAAAATATAGTTTCCTACTACCAGCATCGTGGCGCCGGCTTCAATCAGCTGGGGCGCGTTTTCCGGCGTTATGCCGCCGTCAACTTTAATCGGCTTGTCGGGATAGAAATAGTGAAAATCGGAAATCTTGTCAAGCACCGATTCCATAAACTTGCCGCCGTAGAATCCCGGTTCAACGGTCATGAAATGAACGAAATCCACCAGCTCCAAGATCGGTTCAATGGCCGAGACGGGGGTGGCCGGATTGAGTGCGACGCCTACCTGCCGCTCGCCGTCGCCTTCCCGCACCGCGTCAATTACCACCCGGGGTTTGCCGGTAGCTTCAATATGGAAAATGAATTTGTCAGCCGGCGTTTCTAACCAGCGAACGATGTGATTTTCCGGTTTAGAAACCATCAGATGAACTTCGATTTTCAAACTGGTTTCGATTTCTTCCACCTCCTCGTAACCGTCCAGGGTCGTGTTCGGAACAAAAATCCCGTCAGCGATGTCCAAATGGACGCGCTTGATATACGGCTCAACGATTATAATTTTGTCCAGCAATTCTTCTTTGGTTTTAGCCAGAATTGCCGGAATAATCTCAATCAGATTAGCTTATAGTTTATGGCTTATAGCTTTAAGGTGGACCTAGAAGCTAACAGCTAAAAACTACCAACTAGTTATCAAGTTTGGCGGTATTCTGCCTTCTAACGCCTCTATAATATTTTCGGCGGCCAGTATCGCCATTTTATCGCGTGTCTCTCTCGTGGCGGAAGCAATATGGGGTGTCAGAATCACGTTTTCCAGCGTCAGTAAGCCGGGATGGATCTGCGGTTCGTTTTCAAACACATCCAGCGCCGCTCCGGCAATAGTAGCATTTTTTAGGGCAGCGGCTAAAGCCGCTTCGTCCACAATCGGCCCGCGAGAGGTGTTTATCAGGTACGCCGTTGGTTTCATCATTTTCAACCGTTCGGCGTTAATCAAGTGCCGCGTTGAGTCAAGTAAAGGCACATGAATAGAAACAAAATCAGATTGGGACAGAAGTTCATCAATATTCGCCGCAAATACCGCGCCGAACTCCTTTTCAAAGTCGCCACTAGGCTGAATGTCGGTATACAAAACTTTCATTTCAAACCCTCTGACCGCGTGATAAGCGACGCGCGAGCCGATGCGGCCGAGACCAATTACGCCCAGCGTCTTGCCGGAAACATCGGCGCCTAAAAGCAATTCCGGCCCCCAAGCGGAATATTTACCAGCACGGCTAAATCTGTCCGCTTCGGCAATTCGATGGGCAATTGCCAACATTAGCGCGAAAGTGTGCTCGGCCACGGTATTAGTCAGAACATCCGGCGTGTTGGTAACCATAATGCTTCTCTGCTTGGCCGCCGCTAAATCAATATTATCAAAACCAACGGCATAGTTAGCAATGATTTTGAGCGTCGGCAAACCGGCATCCATAATTTCCGAGTCAATTTTTTCCGTCAGCACCGACAATAACGCATCGAAGGCCCTACCTTCGCTTTGAGCTTGTCGAAGAGCAGACAAGATTTCCTCCTTTGTCGCCGCCCGCTCTCTTGCCGCTTCGTTAATGACTACCTCATAACCCTTTTGTTTCAAAAGGGTTATGCCGCTATTGGGAATCGGTCTTGTAATAAAAATTTTAGACATTGACTTTTTTATTTTACTCTAAATTCTTAATTTTACTAACCCTCCTCGCATGCCGTTCTTCTTCTGAAAACTTGGTTTCTAAAAATGTTTTGATGATTTCTTTAGCAATGTCGGCAGCCAGAAAATCTGCCGACAGACAAAGGATGTTGAGGTCCTCGTCATTAACTGCCATTTTGATTTGTTCTGGACTGGCAGCCGTGCCGGCGCGGACACCTTTGATTTTGTTGGCGGCAATGGCCACGCCGATACCCGAACCGCAGATTAATATGCCGCGAGGATAGTCACGAGGTTCAACCTCGTGGGCGAGAGCTACTTTTTGCGCTACGGCTTTGGCGAAATCCGGATAATCGTCATCTTTATTGTACTCAAAAGCTCCGCAGTCCTCATACTGATAATTCCATTCTTCAAGCCACGGCTTGAGTTTTTCTTTTAATTCATACCCGCGATGATCCGCACCAAGATAAATCATTTTTGTCTATTCAAATAATTGACCGCCGACAGCAAGGCGCAAGTCCCCATCCCGGCGGCGATGACGATTTGTTTGTGCGGGATGTCGGTAACGTCGCCGGCGGCGTACAGGCCGGGAATGTTGGTTTCGCAGTTTTTGCTGACCATTATCTGACCAAATTTATCTTTTTCCACTTCATCCGGAACAAGGCCGCTATTCGGCACCATGCCGATGTGGACAAAAATGCCATCAATCTTTAATTCCTGCTCCTTACCATTTTCACCAGTATACTTCAATCCCGTCACAAATTCACTGCCAATAATTTGCGTGGTCTTGGCATTGTAAATTACCTCCACATTTTTTTTCTGCCCCAAGTTATCAATTAAAATTTGGTCGCCTTTGAAAATTGGATTTTTGTTGATGACATATGTACGACTTGCGATGTCGTTCAGCATCAACGCTGATTCCAGGGCCGAGTTGCCGCCGCCGATCGTGGCGACGGTCTTGCCAGCAAAGATAGGACCATCGCAGACCGTACAGTAACTCACCCCTTTATTACGGAACTCTTTTTCTCCCGGCACATTAAGTTCTCGTGGATGCACGCCCGTAGTCACGATCACTGTTTTTGCCATATAATTTCCGGTTTTTGATTTAATTAAAAAATTCCCGTCTGGCTGTACTGTTATTTTTTCCACCTCCATCCCCTCCTCCGGCTCAACGCCGTAAAATTTCAAATGGTCTTTGAATTGCTGGGCCAAAGTGATGCCGTCGGTCCGGTTAACCCCCGGCCAGTTGCCGATTTCACCGGAAGTCGCCACTTCCCCACCGAAGTCCTTGGTAATTATTTTGAAATTCAAATTCCGCCGTGCGGCATAAATGCCGGCGGCAGTAGCCGCGGCCGATCCGCCAATAATAATGACATCGTAAGTTTCCATTATTTTATCTTTCAGTATATCATATTTTCATGAGAAAGTATCTGCCGATAATTATCATCGCCGCCGTCAGTTTGATTGTTCACTTCGCTTATTTCGGTCAGCCCAAGGAGACGGTTTTTGACGAGGTCCATTTCGGCAAATTCATCTCCGGATATTTCACGGGCAATTATTTTTTTGACATTCATCCGCCATTGGGCAAACTGTTGCTCTCCGGTATGGGCTGGCTGGGCGGGTTCCAGCCGGGCTTCAGCTTCACCGAGATTGGCCAGCAGTTTCCGGATAATATTTATCTTTGGCTCCGCTTTCTGCCGACGCTGGCCGGAGCTTTGCTACCGGTGGTTATTTTTTATCTGGCGCTCCAACTGGGACTGTCTCGATTGGCCGCCTTTGCCGCCGGTATGTTGGTCGCGTTGGATAATGCCTTACTGACCCAGTCGCGCTATATTCTGCTCGATTCTTTTCTGCTTTTGTTTGGATTTGCGGCTCTGCTGTTTTATACAAAATACTGGAGGTCCCATAACCTAAAACCTAAAACCTATCACCTGTTTCTGGCCGGCGTTTTGGGCGCTTTGGCCGTGTCGGTCAAATGGACCGGCGGCACATTTTTGGCAATTATCGTTTTTTTTGAAATAATCAAACTGCTTAAAAACAAGAATTTCCAAAGCGCACTAAAACCGACGATATTTTTATTAGTCATTCCTTTTGTCATCTATTTTTCCATTTTCGCTGTCCATCTCAAACTGCTGACCAAATCCGGCCCGGGCGACGCCTTTATGACGCCGACTTTTCAGAAGACGCTGGCCGGTAATCCGCAAGCCGGCAATCTTGATATTGAACCGGCTAGTTTATTTCAGAAATTTATTGAACTTAATTTACAAATGTACAGCGCCAATGCCCGCCTGACTGCCGGTCATCCTTATTCCAGTCAGTGGTATACCTGGCCGTTTATGGCTCGGCCGGTCTATTATTGGAATGAAACCTTGCCGGGCAATCAAATTAATTACACGCCCGCGCGCATTTATTTCCTCGGCAACCCAGTGGTGTGGTGGGGCTCAACGGTGGCCGTGCTCTATTTTTTACTGACTTTGATTCCGGCTTTTAGCGGCAATAGAGATAAAGAAAAACTGGCGATGGCACTGCTTGGCGCCTATTTTTTAAACCTTCTGCCATTTATCGGGATCAAACGGGCAATGTTTTTGTACCATTATTTGACGGCGTTGATATTTGCAATTCTGATTTTGGTCTATCTGGTTGACAAACTGCCGGCCCGCAAAAAAATATTTACCGGTTTGCTTCTGGCCGGTTTGGTCAGTTTCATCTATTTTGCCCCGCTCTCCTATGGCTTGCCAATCAGTGAACCGGCTTATAATGCTCGGGTTTGGTTTCCTTCCTGGCGTTAACCCCTCTTGTCTTACTGATTTTTTCAGCTATAATTAACTTTTGTTCTTTTGGAAAGGGAAGGGATGACAAAAAAAGCGAAAAAAGATAAAAACAGGAAAAATGTTGAGGGGCTGATTCATTTGCGGATCGCCGAAGCAACGGGAATGTTTACTTCTCTGGCGCGGTCGTTGTGCAACGGCCACAGCCCCAAGGCTAACGCCCGGGCGGAAAAGAGAGCCGAGCAACTGGTGAAAACTGCCCAGCATATCCTTTCTTTAATGCGGGAGAGGAGTGAGCTGGCCGTCCAAGGAAAAGAATCGCATCCTTGGGAAAAAATGGCAACACAAAAACAGCCGCAATAACCAGCAACCGCTCCGGGTAACCGGAGTTTTTTTATTAGGGTTTAACTAAGTTTTAGTAATTGCTTAATCTTTGGTCTGTCGAAGCCAATTACAATCTGGCCGTCAATAACAATCACTGGCACGCCGAACTGGTGGGTCTTGTCCAACATCTCCTGGCGCCGTTTGACGTCGGCGGCCACATCGTACTCGGTGTATTGGATATTGTTCTTGGCGAAATAATCCTTGGCCATTTTGCAATAGGCGCAAAAGGGAGTGGTGTAAATTTCTACTTTGGACATGCGGCAATTGTATCATAGGAGTCAAATCGGGCAAAATTTGGTATAATGGCGCGGTGGGTTTTTTGTTCAAATTATTGATTTTCTTAGCCGTTGTTTTCGTGGGCGGCAGTTTTTTGATTAATCAAGTGCCGAGCTTGAAAGAAAAAGCGCTGGAAATAGTCAACCCGTCAGTCAAAGAAGGCAAATTGCTCGCCCGGCTCGGGTCAAATTTTGAGAATCTGGACATATTGGTCAAAAACGCGGCCGGCGCTAAAAACCCGGCTGAAATCAAAAGCAAAATTTCCCAGAGCGAGGAGATTATAAAAAGCTCTGTGAAAATTCTGGAAGAAGCGCAAAAGATCAATCAGAAACAGCAGGAAGCGGGATTTTTACAGAAAGCCGCCAGCAAGATTATTGAAGCTTTTATTGATAAAACTCCCTTCTCCGCTGATCATCTGACGCCCGCTCAAGCCGGCACGCAAAATGCTAGTGTCAACTTGGAGGCGCTGCCGACCTGCCGGCCCTAATCAAATCAAAATCCCGCTTAGGCGGGATTTTGATTTTCAGTCGAGCAGAAGCTTAGTAGCCCCCGCCGCCGAAACCGCCGCGACCGCCGCCGAAATCTCGGCCGCCGCCACGGTTGAAACCACCGCTCCGCGGAGCGCGTGGCTCCATCGGACGGGCTTCGTTGACGACAATGTTCCTGCCGCCCATGTCCTGGCCGTTGAACATTTCAATGGCTTTTTGAGCTTCCTCATCCGTGGACATTTCCACGAAGCCGAAGCCCTTGGACCGGCCGGAGAACTTGTCGCTGATGACCGTGGCTGACTCAACATTCCCCGCAGCGGAGAACTTCTCTTTCAGCTCCTGGTCAGTCGCGCTGTAGGGCAAACTCCCTACGTATAACTTTTTACCCATTAACGTAACACTAATCTACAAATGACATACGAATGCTGCAAATAATTCGTGGCATTCGTGAAGATTTGCGGATTGGTGTTATTTTCTACTGTAGGAAAGACCTATTCCCTGATGCCTTTGGCCTTTGAGGATAAACCTACAGTACCTGGGCTCCCGAGAACACATAACCTACTTACCAGTCATTATACTCCCCTTCCCTAAAAAGTCAATGTGCTGTGCATCGGGCGAGCGCTATTTTTTGCCTTCTTTGATTTGTTCCGCAATATTGTTTGGCACCTCTTCGTAAGCGTGGAATTCCATAGTATAACTCCCCCGCCCCTCCGACAGCGAGCGCACGGTGGTGGCATAGCCGAACATTTCCGAGAGCGGTACTTTGGCGCCAATTACTTTGAGGTTGAGCGGCGAGCGGTCGCTGGTTTGCTCAATGCGTCCGCGTCGGGAATTCAAATCGCCCATCACCTCGCCCAGAAACCTTTCCGGCACGATGACCTCCACTTTCATAATCGGCTCCAGGAGCACCGGCTTGGCGCGTTTAACCGCTTCCTGGAGCGCCATGGCGGCGGCAATTTTGAAAGCGATTTCCGACGAGTCAACATCGTGATAACTGCCGTCATAAAGGGCTACTTTCAAATCCACCAGCGGGAAGCCGGCCACTACGCCTTTGTCCAGCGCTTCGCGGACGCCTTTTTCTACCGCCGGGATAAACTCGTTGGGAATAACCCCGCTTTTGATCTCATCCAAAAACTCAAAACCCTGACCCCGTTCCTCGGGTTCAACCCGTAGCCAGACATGGCCGTATTGGCCCCGGCCGCCGGACTGGCGGATGTATTTACCTTCGGCTTGGGCTTGTTCACGGATGGTTTCTTTGTAAGCTACCTGCGGTCGGCCGACATTGGCGCCAACGCTGAATTCCCGTTTCATCCGGTCAATGATAATTTCCAAGTGCAGTTCGCCCATGCCGGAGATAATCGTTTCGGCGGTTTCTTCATCGGTTTTAATTCGGAAAGTTGGGTCTTCGTCAGCCAATTTGTGCAGCGCAATGCCCATTTTTTCCTGGTCAGCTTTAGTTTTGGGCTCAATGCGCAAAGAAATAACCGGTTCCGGAAAAACAATTTTTTCCAAAATTACCGGCTGGTCGGGGTCGGATAAAGTATCGCCGGTTTTAGTACCTTTCAGTCCGACGGCGGCGGCAATGCCCCCGGCGTAAATTTCTTTGATCTCCTCGCGATCGTTGGCTTTCATCCGCAGGACACGGCCGATGCGTTCCTGCTGGTTAGTGGCACTGTTTAAGACATAGGAGCCGGCCTTGAGGACACCGGAATAGACGCGGATGAAAATCAACTGGCCGACGTAGGGGTCGGTGGCGACTTTGAAAGCCATCGCGGCTAGGGGTTCTTTCTCGTCCGGGCCGCGGCTGATTTCGGCTCCGGTTTTAGGGTCTATCCCGACAACGGCCTTTATATCAATCGGGGAGGGCAGATAGTCAATGACGGCGTCCAAGACAAACTGGACACCTTTGTTCTTAAGTGCTGACCCGGTAAATACCGGTACTAACTTGTTTTCAATCGTCGCCTTGCGCAAAATTTCTTTGAGTTTTTCCAATGGCACCGCGCGGCCTTCCAGATAGTCGTGCATCGCGGCATCGTTGTTCTCCACAATTTTTTCAATCAGTTCATGGCGGGCGGCTTCGGCGCGCTTTTTCAAGTCTTCGCTCGGGATCGGCGTTTCAATAATTTTTTCGCCGTGCCCGCCTGTAAAAGTGTAGTATTTCATTTCCAAAAGATTGACCACACCTTTGAACTTATCTTCTTCCCCGTCAGGCAGCTGCATTTTGACAGCGTTAGGTGTCAGCCGTTCCAGAATTGATTGATAGGAACGTTCAAAAGAAGCGCCCAGCCGGTCGAGTTTGTTGATAAAACAAATCCGCGGTACTTGGTATTCGTCGGCGTAGCGCCAATTGGTCTCGGATTGCGGCTCTACTCCGGCCACGCCGTCAAACACCACCACCGCGCCATCCAAGACACGCAGAGAGCGTTTCACTTCCGCGGTAAAATCAATGTGTCCGGGGGTATCAATGATATTGATGCGATGTTCGAGCTCATTCGTCGCTGGTTTCTCACCACCAGCTTCCAGCTTCCGGCTCAAGATTGGACTCCAATAGCAGGTAACGGCGGCGGCGGTAATGGTAATCCCCCGTTCGCGCTCTTGTTCCATCCAGTCGGTAACGGTCTTACCTTCGTGCACTTCGCCGATTTTGTGCGAAACGCCGGTATAAAAAAGCACCCGTTCGGTGACGGTCGTCTTGCCGGCGTCAATATGGGCAATGATGCCGATGTTACGGATTTTTTGGATTGGATAGTCCATTTTGTCCAAGAGCTAGCCCGCAGGGCGCAGTGATTGGGTAACAAAATGAGACCCCGCCCTTTCTTTGGGAACCACGTCTATTTTGGAAAATAATATTTATACAATCTTCAAAGTATAATTTCCACGGAAAGGGCGGGGTAAGCAATTGTTTCTGTGCTCGGCTACGCTTCGCTCGCCTGCGTTCAGACATTTGCTTATCTATTCCCCCAGGCGAAATGGGCAAATGCCTTGTTCGCCTCGGCCATCCGGTGAGTGTCTTGTTTCTTCTTGATGGCAATGCCGGTGTTGTTGAAAGCGTTGATCAATTCATCCGACAGTTTTTCCAGCATCGGCTTGCCCTTGACCGAGCGGGCGGCATTGATCACCCAGCGCAAAGCTAAAGTCATTCGGCGTTCGCCTTTGACTTCAAACGGCACCTGATAGTTGGCGCCGCCGATCCGGCGGGATTTCAGTTCCAGCTGCGGTCCGGCGTTCTCGATCACCTGTTCCAGAATTTCCAAGGCCGGTTTGCCCAGTTTCTTTTCGGACACCGCCAAGGCGCCGTAGACGATTTTCTCGGCGGCGTTTTTTTTGCCGCTGGTCATCACTTTATTAACAAACTGGGTCACCAGCAGCGACTGGTATTTGCGGTCAGGTTGAGTTAAAATTTTGTGTTTGACTTTTCTGCGCATTTTTTAATAATCAAGGTTTCGGGGTTTTCGCTCCATACTTGCTCCGCCCTTGCTTGCGGTTTTCCACACCGGTCGAATCTAAACGGCCGCGGACAATATGATATTGCACTCCCGGCAGGTCTTTGACCCGGCCGCCGCGGAGCATCACCACCGAGTGTTCCTGCAGATTATGACCGACGCCGGGGATATAGGCGGTGACTTCCATACCGTTGGTCAGACGCACCCGGGCGATTTTGCGCAAAGCCGAGTTCGGTTTTTTGGGCGTAGTGGTGGTTACTTTGATTGCCACTCCCCGCTTGAACGGCGCCGGATATCTCACCGGCCGGTTCTTAAGAGTATTAAAACCAAACGACAACGCCGGCGACTTGGTTTTCGCTTTGGCTTTCCGGCGCGGTCTTTTCAGCAGTTGGTTGAAAGTCGGCATGTTTAATCGCTAATGTACAAATAATGCGAATCTATAAATATTCATAAATTGGTGTTATTCGTAAATTCGCACTCACTTTTGAATACAAAAAAAGCGTTAACTGTTTTGCTATGAGTCATCGGCGATCGCTACCCAACAATAATCCTAAACAGCAATTTAATCAAGGGGAAAATAACTGGGAACAAAAAGAACAGGAAAAAAATGAATAAGAACAGACCGTAGCGGATGATGAAAATTTTAAGGGCTTCAAAGCGCGCAGGCAGAAAAGTCAAAAGCAACCAGTGGCCGTCCAGCGGCGGAATCGGCATCAAATTGAAAATCGCCAGTGTCAGATTGAGTAAAACGATGAAAGACAACAGCTGGGGGAAAAGCGTGTCGTCCAGCGCCGTCGGCAAAAAGCGCAGAAACAAGCCGAACAGGACGGCCAGAATCAGATTGACTGCCGGACCGGCAAAAGCCACTTTGGCCGGGCCGTACTTGCGATCATTTAAGCGTAACGGGTTGTACGGCACCGGCTTGGCGTAACCGAAAACAAAACCGCCGGTGATGAAAGTGAAAAGCGGCAAAAGCACCGAACCGAACAGGTCCAGATGTTTGAAGGGGTTAAGCGTCAGTCGACCGAGGTCTTTGGCGGTGGTGTCGCCCATTGAATTAGCCGTTGCCCCGTGCGCCACTTCGTGCAGAACCACGGAAAACAAGACGACCACGATATTGAATAACACCCCCAAAAAATCAGCCATAATGTTGTCAATTTATCATCTTTTGGGTAAGATGTAAATCTATGACCAGATGCCCGACCTGCGGCAAAAAACCGATGACCGCCAACAAACGCAAACTTTTGCGCGGCCATTACAATATCGTCAACCGCTACCGCAAGTATCCCAATCTGCAATGGGCCAAGGTTCCCGACCAATCAGTACCGGCTGGCTGGCGGCGAATGAAAATCTGTACTGATTGCATTAAGACCTTGCAAAAAAAAAGAGGCCAGATAACTAGATAATACGGCCGGGCTGTAGTGTACCGGCAACACGCGTCTTTGGGGTAGACGAAATTACGGAGTTCGACTCTCCGCAGCCCGACTAAAAAAGAATTGCCCGGAAACCTATATCTCCGGGCGGTGGCGGGGTCAGTTTACTCTGCTTTAACCAAACGGTAATTTCAGCTTTGGCCTCCTCGGGCGAAGCCGAAGCGTGAATTAAACATAAAAAGGCCGGTTGTGAATCAGAATGAAAAATTGGTTATTCGTCTTTATATAAGGTATAATCTACCCATCAATTAACCACAGGCGTATGAGAGAGAACCCCAAATTCGAAGATATAGCTGGGAAAATAGAACGAGCTTCGGACAAAGCTCCCGAACGGAAAGAGGGCGCCGTTTCATTTGCTGAAAAATGGGCATCGCCGGAGGAAGGCGCCGAGCAGCTTTACGCGCTCTGGCGCGATTACCAACGGAAGAGAAGCGATCTTGCGAAGGAATATCGCGAGAAAAGAGTGGAATCAAAAAACGAAGAGGAATCGCCCGCGGATCGGGCGCGACGCATTCGGGCGACGGTCGCGGCGGACACGAAGTTGGCGCCCCTCCGCACGGCTATCAGCTCTCGTTTTAAGGACAAGCAAGTGCGTACGACGTTCGAAGAGACTCTAGAGCGGGAACTTGCCGAAGAGGAAAAACTCGCACCCTCGTATGAAAATTACCTGCGCGAAAAACAGTTGAAAGACGGATTGGAAGAAAGGCGTCTCGAATTATATTCCGACATTTTTTCGCACCCAGAAAAAGAATCAGATGAACTTACACTCCTTGAGCTCGCCGATCTCGCAGCTCGCGTGAGAGCATCGGAGCGTTCTATGCAACGGATGGAGCGAGAAGATCCAGAACTCTCTGCCAGGCTTTCATTCGAGCGTCTCTGCACCTATCGCGAGCAACTTAAAAAAGATGGCTTCATTTGGATGCCTTCTCGGGAAAAATTATTCGATAAAATTTTGGAGCATTTGGTTATCGTGAATCAGAATCGGCCCATGCTTCTCTACGGAGAAACCGGCACTGGAAAAACGCGTCTTGCCCGCGCAATATCGCAGCGGCTCACTAAACGCGCACCCTACGAAGTTGGCGAAGAGGCCAAGACCGATATCCGGCCGCTTCTCGGGTTGAGGGCGATTGATAAAGATGGTTCATACACTATTTATGGTCCTTTGGGGCAAGCGATTACCGGAAAAAAGACCTCCCGCGACAAAGCTGCTGGACCGGGAGGAATTTTCTACATGGATGAAATGAACGGCTATCCGCCCGATGCTCTGCGGTCTTTAATCAAGCAGATTTCCGGCCGACGCGCAGGAGAAGAAATCAGTTTTGCCGCGTGGGGCGGCATCGTTGAAAAAGTCGCCCCCGGATTTGGCCTTGTCGGCTCAGCGAATCTTCCCTCAGAAAAACACCCCGACCGGGCAGAGCTTCCTGTTGAAGTCGCCCGCGAGCTCGGTTCGCTTGAAGTCGATTATCCTCCGCAATCGGCAGAAAACCCTGAACTTTACAAAATGATGCTTGCGGCGCTTATGGATCAAAACGATAGAATACGCGTGCCGAAAGACGAACTACCTCCGAAGTGGAAGGAGGTAGTGGATGCGGGAACAAATACAAAACATTACGAGGTTGATACCGATCCCAAAGCCGGCGGAACGTTATGGCGATTCGCGCAATTCGTGGCCGCGATCCAAAAAAGCTACAAAGGCGAGGAGAACGTTCTCACGGACACGCTCCGGGACGCTTCATACCTCCGCCACGCCGTGCTTGATCCTGGCCTCATCATTTCCTGGCTGCAGGAGTATAGAAAGTCCGCTATGAGATCTCACGAAAGCCTCAAAGGATTCCTCGCAACAAAAATCGCCGAATGGGGGGCACAAAAGATTTATCCGGAAGAAGACCGCAATCTCGTAAAAAAATTCCAAGAAGAGTTTCAATTGGGATAAAAACATGAAAAGAACTCCCGAAAACCCCGAACGGCCGCCCGAAACGATAGAGGATCAAAGCCCCATTCTCACCCCGTCAGAAATCGGGGCGCTTCCTCCGGATGT
>JBBTYI010000015.1:29404-57159 GCA_038061865.1 Patescibacteria group bacterium
CAGGATTCTACACCGCTCACGACCTCAAGGATTTCTTGAAGGAGCTGCCGAAAGAGATAAGAATGTCGGCGCAATCCGAGACGAAGTTGAGGGAGGCAATGCGGGAAGGATTCGACAGCGCAATGCTTTTGCCTTCAACCGATCTCCAAAGAGGAAATATCAACAAACTTCTTACGGAGCTTGCTGACAAAAAATTGCCCGGGCTTCAAGACGACGCGCCTGAGCAACTTAGCCAGGCACATTATATGTACCAGCCTGACGTGACGAAAAACGCCACGGCGCGAAACCGGCCCGCGAGAAAAGCATATCTTCTGCTCTACCAGTCAGGGCCGATTCCCGATGAAACAAAAGGCAAATCTCCCGACCAGCTCGATCCGCTCTTTACCCAAAAGAAATGGAATGGCCTCACGCTCGAGGAATATCTGATGCTGCAGAGAAAAGAGGCGGAAGCAAGTAAGGACCACCGTTTCGATGCTTATAACGACGACGCCAAGAAGTCGCAGTGGACCTGGCTCCTCGATTCCCGCGTGCCCGGGGGCGTGGTCTACGCGTACTGGAGCCCGGGGTTTCGGCGGGTCAGGGTGAGTTGGTGTGGGTCCGGGGATTCGGATCCGTTTCTGGGCGCGCGTCCCGCGGTCGTTGTCGAGGTTGAAGTTTGATATTTGAAAATTTATTCTTTATTTTCATTTTTTCTTCTTCGCCTGCCGCGGGCAGGCGCTCCGCCCAAGTTTTTCACTATACGGTGAAAAGTTTCGGCGGGGCTCATGCAGCCACTGCCTCTTCTTAGTCATGAGAGGACAAGCAGATTGGTTCGCCTCGATCTCGGCGTGCGCACGCCGAGCGACGAAATGACAAAACGACAACGACGTTCCTTGTGGGAACAGCGGACAGGGGCGACCTGCGGGAAGCCCTGTGAGACGAGGACGGATCAAGGAACACGGGACGCGGGTGCCCGGGGGCGTGGTACACGCGAACTGGAACCCGAGGAATCGGCAGGTCAAGGTGAATTGGAATAGGTCCGGGAATTCGAATCCGTTTCTGGGCGCGCGTCCCGCGGTCGTTGTTTCAAGCGCTTTTATTCCGGTTGGTTATAGGGCCCGCTACGGACGTATTTCACCCATCCCCCGAGCATTTTCCCGATTTCCTGAAGATCGGCGGTCATCTGGAAATACTGGGTGCTTTCGATAAGCTTCAACTCGAAGCTCATTCGGTTAAGCATTTTCAGCAGCTCGCATTTTGCGTTGGCCTTGAGGAGCGGCGCTTCGCGAAGCGGTCGCGGGAGCGAATTCGCCTCGAAAATCAATTCAAGGAGAGAAAGGATGTTCTTGTCGATCGTTTGACCCAGCGAGTAGCGGTAGATCTTCGGGAACTGGTACACTAGGGGGCTGAACGCCATGTATGCCTTGTAGATGGCAACGGCGATCGGCGGTTCGTATATGATGTCTCGTTTCATAAGATTATAAATGTATACGTTAAAACCATTCGCAAATTTTTGTGATCCAGAATCTCTTTACGCCTCGTGGAGACGCTTTCGACGGGGTAAGCGCCGGCGTAAAGACATTCTAGTATTTGAATGTTACCTTGAGGATGAGCTTTTTTCTCTTTCGGAGGATCTCGCAAGCGGCAAATACGTTCACAGCGAGTACCACCGATTTTACATACGTGACCCCAAATATCGGATGATCCACAAAGCGGCGGTGAGAGACCGCGTGGTGCATCAAGCCCTGTATGATGCCCTCGAACCGCTATTTGAAAGTAAGTTTTTCTTCGATTCATATTCAGCAAGATTTAATAAGGGAACGGTGCGAGCAATAGCCCGCGTGCTTTCTTTTATTCGTAAAGTGACCAAGGACGGTCGACAAGAGGCATGGATATTTCATGGCGATGTGGATGATTTCTTCGGTTCAATCGACCACAAAATCCTTTTGGCCAAGCTCGGAAGGATCGTCCGCGATGAGCAATATCTCGATCTATCTAAAGAAATCATAGATAGCTTTTCTTGCCTACCCGGCAAGAGTTTGCCGCTCGGAAACCTCACCTCGCAGCTTTTCGCGAACGTTTATTTACACGAGCTGGACTATTTCGTCAAGCAAAAGCTTCGCGTCCAGTATTACGCGAGATACAACGACGACTTCTTCATCGTCGCGGATAACCGCGAGAAATTGCAAAATTTCTCCGTAGAAATTAAACAGCTTCTCAAGAGCGAGCTCGAGCTCAGCCTTCCTGCGGACAAAATCAAAATACGGCCGCTTAGCCAAAGCATCGATATATTGGGCGCGGTAGCCTTTCCTTGGGGAGTCGTTCCGCGCCGGCGTTTGCGGAAGGCGGCCGAGCAAACCGCGGTTTCCGCCCTGAGAAAAGGATATACTGAAAGGTGGAGAAGCGCCGCTTCTTACATAGGCCTTCTCGGCAACACAAAGAGCTTCTTTTTGCGCGAAAGATTGCGCACCGCTTATTTATCATGAACAACAGAGAAAAAATTCAAGCCGGGCCATCCCAGGAATCGCAGGGGATAGACGCGAAGGAGGTTCTGCGCGGCGCGGAGCAGGAACTCATCGGCAACTCGCTCGCTTCCCGCGAAGGTATCGAAGGGCTCGAGGCGTGGCGGGACATCAATCGCAGGGGGAAGTCGGCCAGCCATATGAGAAAATTTTTAGATACACTCACGGCGTATGATGCGGCGACACGAAAGAATCCCACCTCAAAGGAAGTATTAACGGAAGAAATAAGGAAATTATCGGCTGGCGGCGAAGAAGCGCCCACTCGCCAAGAAGAGCTTATCAGTCTTTTCCTTGCGAAAAAACTCGGGGAGGAACCGCCTCAAGTGCGCAGCGAGGTAAGGCGGATTTTCGAATCGCTGGCGCGGGTGCCGTCGAGCGAAGGCGAAGTGACGGATGTCGCAGACATTCTCACGTCCTCAAGAACGCCGCTCAAAACGAAAGCGTTGTGGCTTGAATCGCAACTCGCCTCCGGCCTTAAATTTCTTGAACGCCGTGATTTTATGGATGCCCGAAAAAAAGCTGAAGTGCCTCCTCCCGAGGAAGTCTTGAAGCAAAAAGAAGAAGCGCCGGAGCAGAACGTACCGCCGCCAGCGAGCGATTCTTTCCGGCCGTTCATGGAAGAAATGATGCGTTCGAAGGAAGGCGAACCGGGGGCGTTTTTCACCATCGCCCCGTTCTACGGCGGCTACTATAAAGAAGGAGATTATGAGATTTGGAATCAAAAAACATTATCGTGGGAGCGGCGCGGACGATATCTCCAGAGTCCCGAAAAGGCGGAGTTCGAAGAGAAAACAAGGCGCGTGATCGCGGGAACGATACGGCCCGGAGTGCAGACGGCGCTACCGATGCCCTACGGCTTCAGTCCCGACGCGAAAACGCTGAAGGTTCAGGAAAAAGGGAAAATAGAAGTTCTAGAAGACGGCCGCGGAGGATACGTGCTGCAAACAAAGGGAGACGCGTTAACGTTTTTCTCCGTCGAGCTCGCGAGAAGCGTCATCGTGAAAGAAGAAAAAGCCGGGCAGCTCCCCAAGTTCGAAACCGGCAAATTGTCGAAAGAAACGGAAGCGAAGCTCGAAGAGATCAGAAAGTTAAAAGCGCAGCCCCCGGAGAAGGCTCGTCTTCTCAAGGCGTATGTGAAACAAACCCTCAAATATTCTAACGAGTCAGCGATGAACGCCGTTTATCAGGGCGGCAATCCTAAAGACTACTTCCGCCGCATCGAAGAGCACAAGAAAGCCGATTGTGACGTGGCGAACACTTATTTTGCAGCACTTCTTTCACGCCTCGAAATACCGGTGCGCATGGTGACCGGCCATTACGTGCAAGTGAAAAACCGGAAGGGTAACGCAGCGATCTCTTCTGGTACCGGTCATGCATGGGTTGAGGTTTGGAACGGAAAATCATGGGAAAAGCTCGATGCCACGCCGCCGGGAGATCCGAACATGGATGACGAGGAGATGGACGAGAATCGGGAAGACTCCATGCTTGAAGGAGATTTCGCCGAACAGGAAGCCGAGGAAATTTCCAAGGAAGAACTCGAAAAAATGATTGCCGAAGCGAAAGCGGAACTTGATAAAAAGGAGAGTAAAAAAGGAGAAACTGCCGCCCTCCGTTTTGCAGAAAACGCGGGCTGCACGCCCGAGGAAGCGAAAGAGATTCTGAAACAGATTGACGCTGCAAGAGAGCTTCGGGACAAGCGTGGCAGGAGAATAAGAGACCGAATTATCGCGGAATTTCAGAAGATTGTCAAAAACAATATGGTGGAGAGGTTGCGTTATAAGTCGCCGGTGCGGTTGCCTGACGCTCACGAATTGGTTGATCCGGTCGAGGCCGCCCTCGATATCGAAGCCGGAGAAGCTGAACCGGGAGGGTTCGCAAAATACGAGCAAAAAACCGAACGCGAACAAATTTACGGGGGCTTCGACGCGATTTTCGTCGTTGATAAAAGCGGCTCGATGGGCGAAACCGATCCGAAGAGCGGTTCACCGAAGTGGAAAGAGCAGCAAAAATTTGTATTCGTACTTATGGATTCCCTCCACGCCACGGCACAGGAATTCAAGCGCGAGCGCATAAAACTCGTTTCCCCGATTGATATTCGTTCCGGGCTTATAAGTTTCCAAGCCGGCGGTGCAACCATCGAACTGCCGCTTGGTTCCGCGTGGGGGCCAAAGGAGCAATATCAAGTATGGAAGGCGCTCCAGAAGAATGTCGGTGGGGGCACTCCCGATAACCTTGGGTTGAACTTGGCACAGCAAGTCATTGAGCAGGACATCGCTCAGAATCCGCAGGAGAAAAAACGGTTGCGACTCGTTATCGTCGGTGCTGATGGCGGCAGCGACAATAAATCGGCCACAATGCAGGCGAAGGAAACGCTCAAGTCGATAGGCGCAGTGGTTAAAGCCGCCGGGATTGGAGCGGGAGCCAGAGAAGTGGAATCAACGTACTATCCCGACGGCAAAAATCTTGATAGTTTTGAAGATCTTCCTGATTTCGCGGCTGGAGAAATCATCGCCGAAGCGAAGAAGCTCTATCCGAGGAAGGTAAAGAAATAATTCTGGACTTTTATTACCATCAAGGAAAGAATCCGACTGCTTTGCGCGGCCATTACAATATCGTCAACCGCTACCGCAAGTATCCCAACCTGCAGTGGGCGCGCGTCCCGGACAAAACGGCGCTTACCGGCTGGCGGAGGATAAAAATCTGCACCAGCTGTATTAAAACACTCAATAAGACCAAATAAAAAAGACCTGGCGAACTGGGTTAAACAATTAGAAAGAATGTTCAACAACTTAAACGGGCTGTGGTATATGGGTATTACACGTGGCTGGGGGTCACGAAAACCGGATTCAAGCTCCGGCAGCCCGACAAAAAAATCCCCGAAAGCGCGGTGCTTTCGGGGCATAGGACTGGAGGAATTGGGAAATGGTCAGGTTGTTCGCTTGAGTTGTTCGCAGGAAATTTCCTGATCAATTTGTGCCGCCGCCCTTTTTAGCTCGTGACGGCAATCGGGATTATCAGTTTCAACCTCGACCAATAAATTTTTTAGTGCCGCCCTCGCTTGGCCAAACTGGATTTGGTGTTCAAAGAACTGCTTTTGGATAAGCGAAGCGGCCCGAACAAATTCCTCCAGCGCCGAACAGTCCTTGACGACCATCTTATTCACCTCCCAGACCGAATTGGCTTAAAGATAGCAAAACCAAGCGGAGAAATCAATTAGCCCTTCTCACGAGCGTACGCTGGAGTTTATCGCTCATTTGAGTGGTTGGTTATAATTTGATAATTTAGGCCGTCTAAAATTAATTCCACGCGGCCGCCAATATCCGTACGATAATACTTTACCCCGTGCTTGTCCAGCCGCGCCAGCACGGTCGGGTGCGGGTGGCCGTAGCTGTTTTTGGCGCCGACGGAAATAAAAGCCGTCTCCGGCGTGACCGCGTTGAGAAATTCTTCGGAAGTGGAAGTTTTGGAGCCGTGGTGGGCAAGTTTGAGAAAATCGGAGTCAATTTCCGGGCTTCGAGCGGCTAATTCTTTTTCCACCGGCGTTTCAATGTCGCCGGTGAGCAAAACCGAGCTTTCTCCGTAAACCAATTTAATGATGATGGAATTGTTATTGGCCTGTTTTTTGGGGAGCGAGCCGGTATAGGGATAAATCACCAAAATCACCGCTCCCCCGCCCAAGTCAACCACTTGTCCGGACTGGGCGTTGAAAATCTTGGCTTCGGTTTTGAGCTGATTCCACTCGGCATAAGCCGAACCGCTGTGACTGATCGGATTTTCCAAGACATTGGCAACGTTGTAACGTTTTAGCACATCAACCAGCCCGTTGATGTGGTCGGCGTCGGGGTGAGTTAGAACCACTAAATCAATGGAACGGTCATCAAAAGGCATTACGCTGGCCAGCTCGGCAACCACTTGGCTGTCCGGCCCGCCGTCAACCAGCACCTGATTGCCGGTCGGCGATTCAATAAATATTGCGTCGCCCTGGCCGACGTCCAGAAAATATATTTTGAGCCGGCCGTCGGTCAGGGCAACGGCCCGCAGGGCAACGAAACTCAAAACTGCCGCGGCGGCGACAGCGGTCAAGATTAGCCAATTTACTTTGCCGACTGGTCTAAGTTTTGGCTGATTTGCGTGTGGCAACATTAATCATAAAGGCGAGGACCAGATAAGAAGCTATGGCCAAGTACCAAGGAAATTGCACCGAGAGTGCCGCCCAGTCCGGCGCGGCAAAAATTTTAACAATTTCTAAAACAGCCGCGCCTAACAGCCAGACGAAATAGCCGACTATTTGCCCCGCCAGCGGCACTACCATCCCGGCTGCAGCCATCACAAAACCTAGCGCCATCAAATACGGGATCAGCGGCAGAATCAAAAGATTAGCCGGCAGAGCGACCAGAGAAAGGTTATTGAAGTATAAAAGCAGAAGCGGCAGAACGAAAATCTGGGCGGAAACAGTCATAAGCAAGGTCTCCCGAAAACCGAACCATCGGGGCAGTTTGGCAAAGCGCGCTTCCAGCAGCGGTCCCAGAAAAATCAAACCCAGGGTGGCGGCGAAAGATAGTTGGAAACCAAGGTCATAGCGCAGCACTTCCGGATTGATCAGAATCATCACCGCGCCGGCTAAGATAATGCCGTTTTGAGAATCGTAAAGCCGCCCCTGCCGCTGGGCCAAAAGCAAAACCGCGCCCATCACTGCCGCCCGGATGACTGACGCTTGCGCGCCGGTGAGAATGGTAAAAAGAGCAATGCCGGCCAGCGAAAACCAAAAAGCCGTCGGCCGTTTGAAAAACAGCAGGAAAAACCAAGAGACGACCCAAGCGATAATGGTGATGTTATAGCCGGAAATGGCCAAAATATGGCTGGTACTGGTGCGGGCGAACGCTTCTTTAAGATCGACTGGGATTTGGGAGCGCGCGCCCAGCAAAATTCCATTGATATAGGCCGCCTGCGGTTCGGCCAGCGAGCGGTTGATTGATTCAATGAAGGCCCCTTTCAGTTTGAAAATGTTCCGATACAGGGGAAGTTTCAGCCCCTCTCCAAAACCAAGTTTAAATTCAGTTTCGGTGATTTCCGGATAAGTCATCAGGGTAAAAATGCCGTCCTTGGATAAATAGGCCTGATAGTCAAAATCCGGACTGAAATTTTCCGGCAAACGCAATTTGCCGCTGATTCTCAATTTTTGGCCGTACTGGTAGCGCGGATAAAGCGGGGCGGTAACCAGTACCCGCTCGTCAGTGTCAATCACCCGTCCGGCCGAAAGTGCTTGCTTGCTTTTGAAAACGATTTGCTGTTTGTCGCTTCGGGGTTCAGGTTCGCCGTCAATATAACCGATCAGAGTGATTTTGAAACGGTTCTCGGCGCTGACGTTTTGCAGTTGCTCGGCGGCTTTGGCAAATTCCTCCAGCTTGTGGAAGCGGTTATGGGAAAGGTTGAAACGCAGAATGCCGAACAAAACCAGCAGGACCAAAAAGGCGCCCAGGGCTATTTTGGGATTAAGCAGTTTTGAACCGCGGCGAAAAAAAATAGCGATAGCGGAGGCGCAAACGATAATGGCGATGATGACAATTTTTTGAGAAACCGCCCAAAAAGAGCCAGCCGCGATACCGGCGATAAAAGCCAAAAGTAAAAACAGAAAAATTTGCGATCGGTGCATGTTGGTTGAGCTGAACTGGGGTGCCTCTGGGCAGTTCCAAAATTGTGAGATTGCATGGTTGGCAAGTAGTATAATGCGAAGCGCACTGCGAGCCAAATCCACAATTTTGAAACAACGAGCCGAAAGGCTGGTTGAGGCGAGTGGTGGCCAGAGGCATCCCAGTTCAGTTCAATTACGACAGCGCCCCCAATTCGCGCAGGACTTGTTCAAAGGCCTTTACCGCCAGCACTGCTTGGCGGTGAGTCAGCTTGTAGTTGGCGTCGTGCACCAGCAGGTTGCGGAGTTTGTGGGCATCCCAGAGGTTTTGCAAAGACAGCAGCTGGCCGGGCTGGATCTGCATCTGCCGTTCGCCCATTGATTCACCCGGATAGCCGCCGGTCTTCAGGGTGTTATCGGTAAATTTGTCGGCTTCAATCACTGCCAGTTTCCACTCGGCTTCATTGAAAGAGTTGACGTGTTTTTTGACTTCTTCCCAGCGCCGGTCATAAGCGCTAACCGCTTCGGCCGGCGGATTAAACTCATCTTTTAAGTCCGCGAGTTCTTCTTTTATCCGGTTAGCCGCCAGCCGGCGGATTTTGAAAATTATCACTGCCAGCAAAAAGGCGAAAATAACGCTGACATAAGTCAAAACTGCTTTTAAGTCGGACAGCCAGAGCGGATAGTCAAAGCCGGACAAAAAATCATAAGCGTCGCCGGCCTGGGCCAGCAGTTTATTCAGTTCGGGATTGTTCGTAAGCATAGGCAATTTTTAGAATTGTCTCTTCATCAAAATGTTTACCGATAATTTGCAGACCCACTGGTAAGCCGTTCACATTGCCGCAGGGCACAGAGATCGCCGGCAATCCTGCCAAATTGACCTGGACCGTGTAAACATCGGCCAGATAATTTTCCAGGGGGGTGCTCAATTCGCCAAGTTTCGGAGCAACCATCGGCATAGTCGGACCAACAATAGCGTCATAGTGTTCAAAAATTTTGTCAAAACTTTGCTTAACCAGTGTTCGCACTTTTTGCGCTTTCAGATAATAGGCATCGTAATAACCGGCCGACAAGATATAAGTGCCAAGCATAATCCGGCGCTTAACTTCGTCGCCCAAACCATCCGCTCGAGATGTGGTGTAAGTGGCAAGTAGGTTTTCCGTCTGTTTGGCACTGTGGCCGTAGCGGATGCCGTCAAAGCGGGCTAGATTGGCCGAAATCTCCGCGGGCACGATGATATAGTAGGTCGCTAAGGCGTAATCAGTCAGCGGCAAACTGACATAATCAATGTGAGTACCCAGCATTTGGAGTTTGGAAATTGCTCTTTCAACTGTTTTGGCAACATCGGGATTCAGGCCGGCGCCAAAAAATTCCTTCGGCACGGCGATTTTCATTCCGGTTATGGGCTGGCCAAGTTCAGCGGTAAAATCCGGCACCATTCGCGGTGAACTGGTTGAGTCCATTGAGTCATGGCCGGCAATGGCCTTGAGCACAACGGCAGCATCCTCCACCGTGCGGGTGATCGGCCCGATTTGGTCTAGAGAGGAGGCCATAGCGATGAGGCCGTGGCGCGACACGCGCCCATAAGTCAGCTTCAGTCCCACCACTCCGCACCAGGCCGCCGGCGCTCGGATGGAGCCGCCCGTGTCGGAACCGAGAGCAAAAACCGCCAATCCCGCGGCCACGGCGGCGGCCGAACCGCCGGAAGAACCGCCGGCCACCCGGCTATGGTCGTGTGGATTAAGCGTCGGGCCGAAAGCCGAATTCTCGGTCGTCGTGCCCATCGCGAATTCATCCAGATTGGTTTTGCCCAGAAACACCGTTCCGGTTTTTTTAAGTTTTTTTATGACCGTTGCGTCGTAACTCGCCGTGTAATTTTTTAGAATCTTTGACCCGGCGGTGGTGATTGTTCCATCAATCAAAATATTGTCTTTGATAGCGCAAGGAATACCGGCCAAAACAGGTTTTAGGTTATAGGTTATAGGTTCTAGGTCTTTATCAAATACCGAAAGATAGGCGTTGAGTTTAGAGTTTTCTTTTTTAATCGCCTGCAAAAACTCCGCTCGCAGTTCTTCGGCGGTGAATTCTTTTTTATCCAACCCGGCCCGCACCGATTTGATCGTTAGTTTTTTGAGGTCCATTAAAGGTTTTTTTCTGCGGGAAATACTTGTTTTACTTTGAGATAATTTTCTTTCCGGCTCGGGAATTGCGAAGTCAATTTTTTGACTTTGTCCGCCGAAGCCTCAGTGAAGGCGAAGCCATCCTTTCTAAAAACATTTTCCAATCCGGTTACTTGGGCTAGCGGTTCAATGTTATCTGTGTTTACTTCGTTCAACTTATTGACATAACCCAAAATTGCCCCGAGATCTTCGGTCATTTTTTCTTTCTCCGCCGCCGTTAGCCTGATCCGCGCCAAGTTAACGATATGTTCAACTTCTCTTTTGGTTAACGCCATAAGCCAAAGATAGCACTTATTTAACCAGCTTCAAAAAATCCTTCTCACTCAAAATCTTTACTCCGAGTTTTTGGGCGCGATCGTATTTGGAGCCCGGCTCGGCGCCGGCCACTAAATAGTTGGTTTCTTTGGAGATGGAAGAGGAAGTATCGCCGCCGTGGGTGCGGACCAGTTCCTCGCCCTGTTCACGGGTCAGATTTTCCAGCGTGCCGGTGAAGACAAAGGTTAGGCCTTTGAGCTTGTTGGATTTTTGGGCTAACTCCTGCCGCAAAACTCGAAAACCAACTTTGGCAAATTTTTTCAGCAGTTTTTGGTTGTAGCTGTTCTGAAACCAATCATAAATACTGCGCGCTACCACTCCCCCGATGTCTTTGACGGTCAGCAATTCGTCCGCCTTAGCGGCTGCCAGTTTTTCCAGTGAGCCAAACTTGCGCGCTAAATCCAGCGCCGTCTCCGAACCGACGTGCGGAATACCCAAAGCGAAAATAAATCGGTTGAGCGGCGCTTGGTTGCGCGATCGAATTGAGCTGATTGCATTTTCGGCCGACTTGTCGGCAAAACGCTCCAGATTAAGCAGGTCTTCTTTTTTGAGGAGGTAGAAATCGGCGGCATCTTTAATCAGCCCAGCGTCCATCAGTTGGTCAATGATTTTGGGCCCGACCCCGTCAATGTCAATGGCTGACTTGGCAACAAAATGGTAAATTGCCTCGCGTTTGATAGCCGGACAATTTTTGTTGGTGCACTTGTAGGCGGCTTCGCCCTTTTCGCGTTTGACCGGTCCGCCGCAAACTGGGCATTTTTTCGGGAAATGAAAAATTCTCTCGCCGCCGGTGCGTAATTGTTTAAGTGTTTGTTTAATATCCGGGATCACATCCCCCGCCCGGCCGACTATCACCGTATCCCCGACACGTACATCCAATCGTTTGATTTCGTCTTCATTATGGAGGGTGGCTCGCGAGACGGTGGTGCCGCCGATTGCCACCGGCTCCAGCACGGCAATCGGCGTCAGCACGCCGGTACGGCCAATACTAATGATGATGTTTTTGACTTTGGTGGTGGACTCTTTGGGCGAGAATTTATAAGCCACAACGGCGCGGGGCGCCTTACCGACCACACCCAGTTTTTGGAACATTTTATTGTCGTTGACTTGCACAACGATACCATCAATTTCGTAGTCCAATTTCTCTCGCGCTTTTTCCCAATGGTCGTGGAACTTTTGGACTTCGGCCAGATTCTTGCAAAATTTATTATGCGGGTTGGTTTTGAAACCGAGCTTTTTGAGAAGTCCGTGCTCTTCCTCGTGGGTTCTCTGGCCGAAATCGGTTTTGAGTGCGTAAGCGAACGAGTCCAGCCGGCGGTTGGCAGTTACGGCCGGGTCAAGCTGGCGGATGGAACCGGCGGCCAGATTTCTGGGGTTGGCGTAAATTTTTTCGCCTTTTTTCTCAAGTTCTTGGTTCAGCCGTGCAAAATTCTTCTTGTTGATGAAGACTTCCCCTCGAATTACAATGGGCACCTTTGCAAACTCCGCAAAGGCGCCCATTGTAAGATTGAGTGGTATTGCTTCTATTGTTTTCAGATTTTGAGTGACGTCTTCGCCGGTAACGCCGTCGCCGCGGGTGGCGCCGGTTATCAAAATGCCGTTCTGGTAAACCAACTCAATGGCTAAACCGTCAATTTTGAGTTCGCAATAAAACCCGCCCAACTTTTGCTCCGCAAAACTTCGGCGGGCCGGTCCGCCATCAGGAACTGGCATGTTTAAAGTTCTGGCTATTCGATCCAGCCAATCTTCCATATCTTCCGTGTCAAAAGCGTCGTTGAACGACAGCATCCGCTCGGGATGGGTAAATTTTTTGAATTGTTTGAGCGGCTGGCCGCCCACCCGCTGGCTGGGCGAGTCGGGTGTAACTAAATCCGGAAACTCCTGCTCTAGATCAAACAGCTCTTTTTTCAGCGAATCTTCTACCGACTCCTCTACCAACGGCTTATCCAAAACCAACCGGTTATAGCGGTATTGATTGACGAGTTCCCTCAATTTCTCAAGGCGTTTTTTGGCCTCGGCACGGGTCATAATGTGCCTCAATTTTAGCACATTTTGACTGTAAACGGAATGAAAATTCTCGCTGGGAATTTGAGTGGTGATAGAAGGAGTTTTCGCCCAAGCCGACCCTCCCCTATCCCTATTAAAAACTGACCTCAATCGCGCGGCTGACGCTTTGGTAGGTGCCAATGACTTTGACCGGAGAGGTGTCGCAATCCCTGGCATCAAGGGTTTTTTCGTCGCCGTCGTAGTAGGCGGCGCCGTTGCTCATAACTGGTAAGTTGGTTGAACCTTTCTGATTTGTGTAAAGGCACCATTCAACCGCGCTGTCGGCGGCGTAGAAGGCGCTAACCGAACTTTTTGCTTTAGCCGACAAAAGGATTTTGGGAATGAAAACCGCGGACAGAGAAAAAACAATGGCCAGCATTACTGCCAGTAGTAAAACGGCAAAGACGATGACAGAGCCGGTTTGGGAAGGTTTTAGCTTATAGCTCCTGGGTTTTAGTTTTTGGAGCATAGTTATTAATTGCTCAAGCGGCGGGTTGAGACCGTGGTTTGAATGTCCATGGCCGATTCCGCCCCGGCACCGGCGCTTTTCAAACCAGTGACAATCGTTACCCGGGGCTGGAGTTTATCGTCAGCAGCTTGGCCGGTGATGCAGAAAAATAATCTGGTAAATTGAATGGTGTTAGAATTAACTATCGTCTGGATGCCGTTGACGGTGCGCTGGAGGTTATTGCCCGCCAAAGCATAAATCACCGAGCCGTTGACCGGATGGGTGATGTTCAAAGCCGCGGCCGGCGAAGCGGCGCAATCAGGCGTGTCGGCGGTATTGACGGTGCTGACCCGGATTTCCTTGGTCAGCGCTTCCAAGATGTAGTCGGCGTTCTCCTGGACTTGCTGGATATTGGAAGCGCGGCGCTGGGAACTTAACGAACCCGAGAAAATACCCCCGAATAAAAGAACGATGATTGAAAAGATAAAAAGCGCTACCAGCGTTTCCACCAGCGTAAATCCTCTTTTTTCTGTTTGAAAATTGAAAATTGAAAATTGAAAATTGTGCTTCATGGTCCCCAATTAAACAAATGCGCTTCGGCCGAAAGCGTTTTCGGCTGGCCGTTTACCGTCCAGTTTACCGTCGCCACAACTTTTTTCTCAATGCCGGCGGCAACGGTGCTAACCACTACTTGGCGTTTGAAAACGGTGTCAATACCGCTGGAATAGTTATAAAAACCGCCGGCGTCTTTTTTCAGAAAGGTGTTGTAATTACTGCCCAGTGCGGTTGAATCCCATTCCACGCTCCAGGTGCCGTCTTGAACAATCACTCCGAAAGCGGCGTCTTGATGCCATTCGTTATCCCGCATGTTTCTGACTACCTCAATCCCCTCCTGGACCAGACCGCTGGCGATGTAGTTGTCCCTGACCAGCCGGGCGCTGGCAATGTTTTGATTCAGAAGAGCCGAAGCAGCGGTCAAGCCAAGGCCCAAAATAAAAATTGCCACTAATGTTTCAATCAGGGTAAAACCATTGGCAGGTTTTAGGTTATGGCTTTTGGGTTTTGGGCGAGATAAACTCATTAATTGCTAAGATTTATGGCGCCCGACTTATGGACGCTCACTATGGTGCAATCGCCGCCGGGGCAAACCTGGCCGAGCCGCACCACATAAATGTCGGTGGCGGTCGGCGCAGTTGACAGATTAGCGTCGTTATTCAGATAGACTTTCGGATCGGGCGGCTCGAAAAAAACGTCGTAAAAAACGCCGCCGGGAGCCGAACCCGATAAAATCATGTTCGGGTTGCCGATGGTTCTGGTCTCAACGATTATATCCGTGCCGTTCTGAAAATTCCGATTGGCGCCGGAACAACTGCCGGTCGGCATACCGGCATAAATGTAGTAAGCCGCGCTGTTGACGTAATGGAGCCCGTAGCCGCAAGGATTTTCTTCCCGGCCGGAACTCGGGTTGTTAACTCTCCCTCCGGAGACGGCCAAACTCTGGGCTTTGCGGATATCGGCGACGATTACCGAGGAGAGCTGATGCCGAGCGGCGGCGTTGGTTGAAGCGGCCCGAAAATTGAGGACAAAAGTCGTCCCCACCAAAACGGTAATTGCCATAATTATCAGCAACTCAATGAGCGAAAAACCCTGCTGCAATTTTTCGGGAAAGTTTATCACTCAAGTTTAGCCTCGATTAGATCGCCTGCTCTAATCCTGATCTCGGGCAGATCCGGATTGGCGACGGGTTTTTTGTTCAGATAAAATTGCCAGTGCTGGTTGCCGCCTGGGCGGCCGTCCAGGACAACGGATTTGATTTTACCGTCCTCATCCAGCGCAAAATCAAAATCAAAATTGCCGGCGGCGGCCGCGGCCGCCAGCGTGTCCAGGAGGGTCATGCCGTCAATGACTGGACCCTCAAACATACGTTTGCGGTCTTGGTCAAAATAAATCATCAGGCCGGCGGTTTGCGCCTGGCTGGAGCCAAAATTCAGTCTGACGTTATCGGCGTAAATTAATGCCAAAGACAGACCGACTATTATCCAAAAAATTTTAGCTTTATTTTCCAATTCGCAAAATCAGATTAACGAAATCGACTCTCTGAATTATAGCATAACCGAAAAAAAGGTATAAACTAGCGGTTAAACACATGAAAGAACCAAGCGGGAGTCTAGTTTTCGGGCCGGCGCGTTTAAAAGCCATTAGGGCAATGCCGACAATCGCACCCAGAATAATTGCCAGATAAATAATAGCGATACCGCCCAACGGGCCGAAAACCAGTCCGATCATGGCGGCCAATTTGGCATCACCCAGGCCCAACCAGGTGCCACGGGAAACGACCCAAAATAGGAAGAAAAAAATAAACAGACCCAGAGCGGTTAAAATATTTTGGTAGGTCAATGGGTAAAAATTGCCAGGGCCGAAAAAAACATAAAGCACCGCGCCGAAAACGCCGGCGCCGATAACACTATTGGGAAGAATAAAATGTTTTAGGTCAATTACCAGCAGAATTAAAAATATCATCAGCAGAAAAAAACCAAAGGCGGCATCAGCCAAGCCCGACCGGCCCAACCACTCAAAACTGGCCAAGGCGGCCAAGCCGGAATAAAGTTCAACTACAAAATACTGCCAGCTGATCGGCTGGCGGCAAGCGCGGCACCGCCCGCGCAAAAGCAAAAAACTCATCAGCGGAATTAGGTCATACCAAACAATGGACCAAGCACAGCCGGGGCAAGCCGAGCGGCCGGTCAAACCGCGGCTGCGGGGCAAACGGTAAATAACTACATTGATAAAGCTCCCCGCTACCAGACCAAAGAGGAAAACAAATAAGTAATCCATCACCGACAAAGGGCATCTTTGCAAACGCAAAGATGCCCTTTGCAATTATTAATTGATAATTGGTTATTATTTCAAACCAAGATCAAAGACACAGTTAGTGTTGGCGACATTAGTATCGGGGCAAGTCTCGTTGGCCGAAGCGCCGTTGACGCCGGTGCCGCCGCTGGCCGTCCAGTCTACGCCGACATTGATGTCAGAATCTGTATCCAGAGCCTGTTTGTTTTTCAATTCCAGTTCGGCCCAAACTTGGTAACGGGTCGCGTTTGTGCCAGCAACTATATTCCAAGCATAACCGTAACAGCCGGCGCCGCCATAAGTAGTGCAGGTCGCCGCGCCCAGCGGATCAACTGGCACCGGTGAAATATATTTAGGACTAAAATTATTAGCGGCCGTGCCAAAATCAGTGAATTTGGGATATGTACCGTTGTCGTCAAAGTACTGTTCCGCAGCTGAACGCATCTGGTTAATGTGGGCAATCCGGGCAGTGTCTCTGGATTTTGAGCGGGCCGTGCCCAATTGGAGCAGTAAAATTGTAGCCAATATGGCGATAATGCCGATAACGACCAGAAGTTCCACCAAAGTGAACCCCTCTTTAAGAGACCGCCTAAAGGGAATAACCACAGTTGAACAAGCGCAAAGCGTAAAGCGAAAAGTGTAAAGTTTTGCTTAACACTCTCACAAACGGTTACGCGATTAGGATAAGTTTATTGTAAAACCGCTGGCTAAGCATAGCAAAAAAGTTATGCACATACATTATGCCCCGACTAAGCTGTAAATGGGCAAAAGTATCGCCGAAACCAGTATACCGACGGCCAAACCCAAGACTAAAATCAGCACCGGTTCAATCAGCTGGGTCAGATTCTGAACGTTATTTTCCGTCTCCGACTTGTAAAAGCGGGTGACATTATCCAGCATGAAATCGGTCCGGCCGGTCTTTTCCCCGACTGCCAACATTGAGGTTAAGAGGGCCGGGAAGACATCGTATTTGGCGAAAACTTCCGAAATCGTGCCGCCGTTCTGGACGTTGGTGCGGGCCTCCAGCAGTATTCTTTTATAAGTTTCATTGCCGACGACTTCGGCAGTAATGCTTAAACCGTCCAATATCGGCACGCCGGATTTGATTAGGGTAGAGAGCGACTCACCCAAGCGGGCAATGTAGAAATTTCTGAAAATCCTGCCGAATTGAGGCATTTTCAGTTCAAAGGCCTGCCAACGGCCGCGGCCTTGGTCACTGCGCAGATAATAATAAAGGCCGATAACGCCGCCGACCAGGGCGAATAAAATGAGGATGATGTAACTGTTCACAAAATCACTGACGATAATCAAAATCTTGGTGGTGGCCGGCAACTCGGTGGCTCCCGATTCTTTGAGAATGGACAGAAGTTGGGGCAAGACCATAGTTACCATAACGGTTGAAACCACAACAATCGCAAAAACGACAAAAGCTGGGTAAGACAAGGCACCTTTGATTTTTGAATTCAAAGTCGCGCTTTTTTCCAGGTAATCGGCTAAATAAAGAAGAGTGGAATGCAGTTTGCCGGAAACCTCGCCCGCCTTAACTAAACTGACGTAAAATTTGGTGAAGATTTTGTCGTGTTCAGCTAAAGCCACTGAAAGCGAAGCTCCGCCCTCCAAAGCGGCGGCCACGCTATTGATGACTTTGTGGAAGGACTCTTTATCAACTTGCTGGGCCAAAGCGTGCAGACCCTCCACCACCGGCACATCGGCATCAACCAGTGTCGCCAACTGGCGGGTGAACATTACTACATCTTTCTTGCCGGGCTGGTTAAAGACCGCCATCAGGTCTTTTGAAAAAAACGGCTTTTCGGCCGCTGCCAGCGACAAAATCACCAGTCCTTTCTGGTGCAGTACGGTGACGGCTTGGTCCTCGTTGGGCGCTTCAATCTTGCCCTCAACCACGGCCCCGCTTTGACTTTTGGCTTGATAATCAAACTCCATCTAGCAAAGTTTTTATTAAGGGTTTGGTGATAGCAGGTATTATTCACCAAACCCATTAACAATTTAGATCAGTGTTCTTAATTCCGATGGATTCAGCGAATAAAATTCCGCTTGCTCCAAAGAAATTTCGCGGCGGCGAACTAGATCGGCTAAGGATTTATTAAGCGAAATCATGCCCACGTCGCCGCCGGTGTCAATCACCAAATTCAACTGTTGGGTCTTGCGCTCGCGGATCAAATTGCGCACCGCCGGCGTGGCGATCATTACCTCAACGGCCGGTATTAAGCCGCCTTTAATGCGCGGGATCAAACGTTGCGAGACAATGCCGGAGATTGTATTAGCCAACTGATTAATGATCTGGCCTTGCTGTTCGGCGGGAAAAGTGTCAACAATGCGCTCAATGGTCTGGGCGGCGTTATTGGTGTGGAGCGAGGCGAAAACCAGATGGCCGGTCTCGGCGGCGGTTACGGTGGCGCTCATGGTTTCGCGGTCGCGCATCTCGCCGACCATAATCACGTCAACGTTTTCGCGAAAAGTTGAACGCAGGGCTTTGTCAAAAGAAAGAGTGTCAAAGTAAAGTTCGCGCTGGTCAATAATACTTTTTTCCGGAGTAAAAATGTATTCAACCGGGTCTTCAATGGTAACGATTTTCTCGGCCCGCTCTCGGTTGATTAAATCAATCAGCGCCGCCAAAGTGGTGGACTTGCCGTGGCCGTTGGGCCCGACGACAACCACAAAACCCTGGGAGATTTTAGTAAAAACTTTCAGCACCGCCGGCAGGCCCAGCTCTTCAATGGTCATTATCCGCTCGGGAATAAAGCGAAAAACGACGGCATAGTTGCCCCGGGTCAGATAGATGTTGATCCGGCAGCGGATTTTCTCGTTCAGTTCGTAGGCAAAATCTATTTCCTTTTCCCTCAACCAACGCTCTTTTTGAACGTCATTCAAAATGCCCAAGGCCATGCCTTCTACACTTTGCTTATCCAGCACTGGGTGGTCGGTTAGCGGCACTAATCGGCTGTCAATACGCACCGTCGGATAGTAACCGGTGGACAAATGCAAATCGGAGCCGCCCTGCTGGGCCGCCAATATCAGCAATTCGTCTATTTGTTTTTTGTAATCGTCGTTCATTGCGTCACTTCTCCCTCTTCACTCTCCTGTGCCACCTGCAACAACTCTTCCAGCGAGGTTACGCCTTTCAGCACTTTTATTATACCATCCTGAAACATGGTTAACATCCCCTGCCGCTTGGCTTCGGCGCGCAGCTTGGCTTCGGAGATGTCGGTCAGGACGATTTCCTCCAGTTCATCGGTCATAGCCAGTGTTTCAAAAAACCCGATGCGGCCTTTGTAGGCCTTGCCGCCGCATTCTTTACAACCCTGGGCGCTGGGCTTGAAAATTTCAAAGTTGCTTTTGGGCAGGTTTTTTTTGGCCTCGGCCGGCATCGTTTCCAGAACGCGGCTGATCAGTTCCGCCTCGGCGGCGCTGGCTCTGCTTTGAACTTTGCAGACAGCGCACAGTTTTCTGCCCAATCGCTGGGCGACGGCCAAGTTCAGAGTCGGCGCCAAAAGATATTTTTCTACGCCCATGTCAATCAAGCGCGGGATGACGCCGATGGTGTCATTGGTGTGCAAAGTTGAAAGCACGACGTGGCCGGTCAGGGCGGCCTGGGTGGCTAATTCGGCGGTCTCGCCATCGCGAATCTCACCGACCATGACCACATCCGGGTCTTGGCGCAAAATATGCCGCAAGCCGCTGGCGAAAGTATAGCCGATTTCTTCATGTACCTGGGACTGGCTGACGCCTTCCACGTAATACTCAATCGGATCCTCCAAGGTGACAATGTTAATGCCTTCGTCATTGATAGTGCGCAATATCGCCGCCAGAGTGGTGGACTTGCCGGAACCGGTCGGGCCGGTGATCAATATCGCCCCGAAGGGTTTGTTGATATTTTCGGTAACTAGCTCAAGCGAATGGCCTTCCAGACCCAAATCAGTCAGTTGGATATTGCCGACTAGCGGGTCCAGAATCCGCATCACCACTTTTTCACCGCTTCTGGTCGGGAAAGTTGAAACGCGGAAATCAACCCGCCGATCGCCGATGATAGTGGAAAAGCGGCCGTCTTGGGGCAGGCGCATCTCGTCAATCTTCAAGTCAGACAGGATTTTCACCCGGGTGACGATGGCGGAGAGCAAGTTAATCGGTAAACTCAAAGTCGTTTGCAAAATGCCGTCAATCCTGAAGCGCAAACGGATTTTTTCTTCAAACGGTTCCAGATGGATGTCGGAGGCCCTAGTTTCCACCGCATGCTTGACGATCGCGGCGACAATTCTGGTAACGGGAGCGTCGGCCGTGATCTGCCCGAGATCGTCAGTTTTTTCTATTTTCAGCCCCTTCTGTACCGCCTCTTCCGAGATTGATTCAAGCTCCCGGCCAACTTCGGTGCCCAAGGTTCGGTAGCTTCGGCTCAAAACTCCAAAATCCTTATAACTGATGAGGTGTTTTTCCGGGACTAAGCCGCGTTCCGAAGCAATGAATTTGAGCGCCTCCAAAGCGTCAATGTTCTCCGGATTAATGACGGCAATTCGCAAAATCCCATTTTCCTTGGCAAAAGGGATAATTTTGTAAAAATTGATGGTTTCTTCGGAGATTTCTTTTGACAGCTCGCGATTGATGTCAATACTGCCCAAGCTGACGATCGGCAGCTGATAGATCCCGGATTTGATCGGCAGCAGGTCTTCATCGACAATAATATTCCGTTCAAGCAAAAGCTCTCCGAAGTCAGTGTTTTGTTCAGTGGCTTCTTTTTCCAGCTGATTAGCAAGTTCGGGGGTTAATATCCCCCGTTTAATAAGTTCGTCTATTAATAATTGTGGAGTCTGAAAAGCCATGCTGACGCAATTAACAATCGGCAATCTATAATCTTCAATAATTGGCGATCAACGATTGGAGATTGGAGATTATGTTAGAATGGCGCGAATATGTCGTTCCGGCCGGTGGAACCGGGTAATACCGGGGCCTCACCCAAAATTTTGAGCGCTTTGAAATAGTCCCGGTTGAAGATCTCAAAGTTGAACGACCGGATATCTTTGAATTTACTCAAAACATCCTGTCTTGGCACTTCGGTCACGGTAATCGCTTGTTTATTGGGTCTGATCAGCTGGGAATAATAAAGATAGCCGCCGATCAAACCAAAAAGTATTATCACCGCCTGAATAAAAACGCCGGTTTGACTTTTAATTGTTTTTTTAGGCAGCGTTATGGCCATTTATTTGAGCGCATTGTAAGCGTTAAACTTAAACTCCAGATTAAATTTGCCCGGCACTACATTATCCCGGCTTACGGTTATTTCGCTGACGTCATAAATCCGCAAACTCTGCTCCAGGTCGCGCAACCAATCCAGCATTGATAAATAATCGCCCAGGGAAGACACTTTGATAAACAGCTGTCGGTAGTTAGCGGCTAGATTGGCGTTCTCGGCTGAAGTGGTTATCTCTCTCAATTGAATACCGTTCTGGTTGGCGGCGGCATAGATCGCCGAGATCACCTGATCCAATTGCGTTTTTTGCGGCAAGAGGATAACCAGTTTGCCGATGTCGTTTTTTCTGGTTTCGTACTGGCGCGATAATTCTTTGACGTTTTCCACCAGCTGGAAACGCTCAACCAGCAAGTCCTGGCGGCTTTGCAAAACCGCCTTGGCGTCGGCAATGGCCTCATAGGCCGGCACGTTGAGGATGAAAAACACAAAACCGCCGGCGGCGAAAACTATTGAAGCTAACAAGTCTCGGTTCATGGTTAATTCTTATTCTTCTTCAAAACTTTCTCGGTATCCAAGATCAGTTGGACGTCAAACTCAACCCGGCCATTGGGCAAACTGGTGATCTTGCCCACCGCCACATCGGTAATCGTATCGTCCGTATAAAACGCCGCGATTTGTTTGGCGATAGTCACATAACTGCCGGTAACGGCCTTGAAGGCATATTCGTTTCTGTCTAATTTCACCGTCAGAGAATTAAACTGGACCGCGGGCTGGACCAATTTTTGCACCCGCTCAAATGCCGCTGACCAGTAAACATGGTTTTCCAAAAGCGGCTGGACAATGGCCAAATCGTTTTTGAGCTTGAGCAGTTTGTCTTCGTCTTTTCTATTGCGGGATTTTTCCACTTGGTCCAGGGCGGCATTAACTCCGTCGATTTTCCCCAAAACCACAGCATTGTAGTAAATTAGTCCGCCATAGCCGGCCAGGAGCAAGCCAAAAAATACCGCCGCAAAAACCAGGAGCTGGCTTTGCCCCGGCGCGGAAAATTCTATTTTCTTCTTGGTTTCCGGAAGAAGCTGCAGTTCCCCGGTTTTATTTGGCATCTTGGTCTATGAGATGGTTTCAAAACCCTTCTTCTGCTACAATTTCTAAGGTTTTGAAACTATCTCATTCTAACATTAACGGCAATAAATGTTGTTAACAGTCAGAACTCGCGCATTGCCAGACCCAAGGCAATAGCAAAAGTGGAGTTAAGCTCGGTTTTTAATTTCTCCAGTGTCGGCGGATAAACGATTCTGGCCAAAGGGTTGCCTAAAGACACTGCTAAACCCAACTTGCCGGTGAAGTATTCTACGAACTTAGGCATATTGGCCAAACCGCCGATCAAAATCACTTTGGCGATTTTAGTTTTTTTCAAATCTTCGTAGTTATGAATGGTTTTCTGGGTTTCAAAGACGATCAAATCAACCAGCGAGGACATCGCCGCGGCGATCATTTCGCTGTTTTCACCCCGGGACCCGCCGCGTTTGAGCTCTTCGGCCCGCTTCAAGCTGACATTAAGCGCCCGGGCGATGGCTTTGGAAATTTCAAAACCGCCGACTTCGTAGTTGTGGCTGACCCGTTCAAACCCTTTCTCCACAATCAATATAGAAGTACTGCGCCCGCCGATATTAATAATGGCGATGGAACTCTGGTCGTTGCCAACCAAGGCGCGAATCAAAGCCGAATTTTCCAGTTCCAGCGCTTTCAGGTTCAGTCCGGCTTGTTTCATGATATTTTGATAGCGGCTGGTTTCGTCCCGAGGCACGGCGACAATGTAGACATCCACCGTCGGCGGTTTGTCAACCACCGGCGGCTGGGCCAGGATCTGACCGGCGCCGGGCGGCGCGACATCAATAATCGACCAGTCCAAAACTACCTGATCTAAAGGAATGGGAATGTATTTGCGCGCTTCATAAGGAATTGTCTTGGCAATATCCTGTTCGGAAAGATAAGGCATCTTGATCACCGTGGAAAAAGTGTTGAACGATGGAATGGAAGCGACCACATCTTTGGCGGTTATTTTGCTTTTCCGCAGGGTCTCCTTAATCCCCCAAGCCAGATGCTGGTCCAGTTGATAATCGGCTGGATTGACGCCGGCCTGGCCGGGCATGGACAAAGCCGACTCAATCGCCTCTAATTCAAAGAGGCCGTAATTTTCCAATTTGAAGCGGCCGGATTCTTTGGCCAGTTGGGCAATTTTGACTGAAGCGGTGCCAATATCTATGCCGATTTTACTTTTTTTGCCAAAATTAAAGAAGGACATGGCTGGCGCAATTACTAATTACCAATTGCTAATTATTAATTAATAACTAGAGACGGTTAATCAACCCTACCAACCTAAAGATTGTACCATAACTAAGCGGGATATTATACACAAATGAACAAGCTTAAATACTTTTTTTGGGACCTGCTTTTCCCTCGCAGCTGTTTGGGTTGCTTGGAATTGCTTGGCGATTTGTCAGATTCTCACCTCTGCCCGGTTTGCCGGGCAACGATTAAATTCAAAAGCGGTTTCGCCTGCGCTTTTTGCTCGGCGCCGGTAATCAACGGGCGGACCTGCCCGTTTTGTCTCGCCGCACGAGCTCCCACCCAGCGGGATGTTCCCCTGCACTATCTGGACTACCTATTCGTGGCCGCGACCTATGAAGAACCGCTGGTTGAGAAAATGTTAAAAACCTTGAAATACCAATATGTCCGCTCGCTGGCAGAGGAGGTGGCCGGGGTGATGATTAAATATTTTGAGAAGAAGATCGCAGCAACGCCCATTTTTGATTTTGCCTCCCCGCTAGTGGTGCCAGTGCCGCTTCACCGCCGGCGCCTGAACTGGCGCGGTTTCAATCAATCAGAATTGATTGCCCAAAAAATTGCCGCTCACTTCAGCTGGCCACTGAACACGGAAATATTAAAACGGGCCAAATACAATCGCCCGCAAGCGGACATTAAAGACCGCGCCTCGCGAATTCAAAACGCCTCCGGCATTTTTTCTTGCCAAAAGCCGGAAGCTATCAGCGGGAAACTGGCTTTGCTGATCGACGACATCGCCACCACCGGCAGTACTCTAGATGACTGCGCCCGCGCCCTGAAAGGCGCGGGCGCAGTGGAAGTCATCGGATTTGTTTTTGCCCGCGGAGATTTGAAACCGAAAAAATAACCCGAGGGCTATTTTTTGTCTGGCGGTGACGACGTCCCGAAGTTAGAACCGAAAAAATGGCTTAAATTCAAGGATATTGATAAAAGTATACAGGAATTAAGGGCTATCTACAAAGTTCATCTTGAGTGGTTTGAAGTGCCACAGCCGAAGTCGAACAAAGGCAAAAATGAGGTTGATTACTCAATTCGGACAGGAGATTAGGCGCCTTTCTTTTTATGTCGGTCTTTGTATTTCTTCTTTTGTAATCCTAGATGGTATTGGTGAAAATCATCACTATCGCGTTCGTTCTCAATGGTCAACGCCTGCATGCAACGACCGCGACGATTTGGGCCAAACAATGCAGCAAATTCCCCTTGAAACCAAGGCAAGGTCTCATATTCTTTGCCTTTGATTGTCTCGGCTTCAAAATCAGGGTCTCCTGGTAATCTTCCATATTCGTCCATTGCGCCTGGACCGCCTGGGCCACCACCCCACATTATGGTTCCTCCCCAGTGAATAGATCTCGGGTCGGGCATCAACAAATAGCCATGACCGTATTTGTTCCAGTCTGATTTTGATGCGTACTTTTCTGGATAAAGCCATTCTTCTTTGGCTGCGGCTATATATCGAGCAGCTCGGCTTTTTATAATGAAATTTATTTCTCGTACTTCCTGTTCGCTTAGTTGTCGCCGTACTTGAACATCAGTGAATTTGAATATCGCATTACGAAAGGGATTAGGATTCGGTCGCGGCTTGATTCCGGACTGATACGGATTGCGTACCCATGACAAGTTCGTAAGTATAAGAACCTTATCGATCGAGAGCGGAAAAATTGTATAAGTGCCTTGAAGCCAGATTTCAGGGTCGTTCGACTCTCGACACCATTGCGACCGAGGACCACATTCACGGTTATATACAGTGACCGGATGATCCGAAACAATAAATTTCGTATCCGATTGAGATGCGTCAGCGATAAGCCATACGCATTCCATCCAAATCGCAGAATGAAGCTGGCGCAACCGGAGCATAGAACGAAGGATGTTGTCCTTGTTGATGCTTCCAATCTTATTGCTCAAGAATGACAGTCCTTTAGGAGTACGAAGTTTCTGTGTACTCATATACAGCACAACATCTTCAAGCGAGGTACCCCAGTCCTTGAGGGGGTAGTCGAATCCCTCAAAATACTCAACTGCAGGACGACCCTTTGTATCGATTTCACCAAAAAAGTATTTCTCGATATCTTTGATCTCAATACCCTGTACCTTCGTAGTGTAGAGTTCATCTTGTACAAAGCATTTTTTGCTGCCCTGCCTTTTCAAGGCTTTCCTGGTGTGAGTTATGCCCCGCGGATCCATGAAAGTCTCCGGTTTCAAGTCCAAGTGAAATAGCTCATGCTCACCAGGTAACATGAATTTCTTTTGATACCACTGTGGAACGTAATGATGATTTTTGTATTCGTCAGACATTGTGGACAAAAATTGGCATCCAACATAGGTATCATAGTATAATATATCTATGGCAAGCAACCAGATTTTTAAGGCAGTCTATTTTTCTGACTACAAAGAAACAAACCCGAAAGCAAAGGGGGTTGTTTTGGCTTTTGGTGAGAGAAATATAGATTTGTACAAAAGCGTAGCTGATCTAGGAAGCAATGAACTGCGTAACTTACTTGGAACTGACTCTTATCTTGAACTAGAGCAACGTGCACAACAGGAGGGATTGCCGATAAATACCTACTGCCTCTGGTATCTGCGAAAAAATCTCGCCGCAGAAGAAATAAAACCGAAGACGATAAAAAGTAACAAGAAAGCTATCTCCAGCTTTATAAATCAGGTCATTAAGGGAGATTGCCTAGAAGTAATGAAAGAAATTCCAGCAAAATCAATAGATATGATTTTATGTGATCTGCCGTATGGGACTACGCAAAATCATTGGGATAGCGTTATTCCTATTGACCAACTTTGGAGCCATTACGAACGGATTATAAAAGATAAAGGTGTTATTGCTCTTACCGGACAAGGACTCTTTACGGCTAATCTGATATTATCTAACCCAAGATTATTTAAATACAAAATCACTTGGGTAAAGTCCAAGCCGACAAACTTTCTTAATGCCAAAAAACAACCGCTTAGAAAACATGAGGATATTTGCATTTTTTATAAAAGCCAGCCTGCATATAATCCCCAGATGACCTACGGCGAACCTTACAACAAAGGTTTTAGGAAAGATCAATTTACTGGAAGTTATGGCGATTTCAAAACTGTTGAGGTAAAAAGTAACGGTGAGAGGTATCCTACTGATGTTGTTTATTTCAAAACCGCGGAGAGTGAAGGTGAAGTTTATCATCCCACACAAAAACCAGTGGAGCTTGGTCGCTATTTAATTCGCACTTTCACAAAGGAAGGTGAAGTTGTGCTAGATAACACTTGCGGAAGCGGTAGTTTCCTTGTTTCGGCAGTTTTAGAGGGAAGAAAATTTATTGGAATTGAAAAAAACGAAGATGTTTATCTATTCAAGAAGCATAAAGTGGATTATATCGAGGTTTCCAAAAAGCGTATCAAAGACGCTGAAACCCAATACAAAGCAGAAAGCAATAAACTAAAGCTATTTTAGATTCCGCTATATGGCTCTTCTTGGAGAATTTTTCGTGCTTTTTCAATCTCACCGTCAGTCAACGCGCCTTTTTCTTTGAGCCAATTCAGAAGGTGAAAATACTGATTTGAATGTAAAATTGGCTTTACGATTTTATTTATGCCAGTTTCTTTTTGAACAAAAGCAAGGTGTTTTTTGGAAAGCACACCCCGACCAATAAGGTCGTAGGCAATCCTAATGGCATCAACCGAGGTAAGATTTAGGTCACCCTTGTGGCCTCTGTCTTTCTCGACATCTGGCTGATAGATACTTAATAAATCTTCGACTGTCTCCAGTCCATTGAGATTGCGGTTATAATACTCTATTTCTTGTCCACGATAAGTAAACCACGTTCTTCCTTGCTCGGTAAGAGAACCGCGCGGCAGGTAAACACCTTCGTTGGATACTCGCTCCTTTGATACCCATCCACAGATATAAAGAATCCACTTTCTTTGTCTGGTCGTACCCGGAAGCTCTCTTTTGCTGGGAGTCTCGAGATGTGTCATAATAAATATCAGAGTCCAGTCTTTCATCGTGCATCTGTCGTGCAAAGAAATTATGTTTTGCTTCCCTTGCAATGCCATCACTACTTTCGTACTCCTCTTTGAATGGTAATGCACCACCGCGGCATTTAACATCAACCTTTATTCCGGAGGGAAGCAAAAGATCATATCCTAAAGGATGATCCTCTGGATTTACTTCTGGCATACCGAGCTTGTTCCGTATAACCATTTCTGCAAGTGCGCCAAAACCTTGTTCTTCTGAACTTCCTCGCTCTGC
>JBBTYI010000016.1:0-16363 GCA_038061865.1 Patescibacteria group bacterium
TGGGGCGGCTTCATTCGTCGGGAGTTTGCCGGAAATGCGTTCGGATTTCGTTCAGGGTATGGACGGGAATTGCAGAAGCGATTGTTTGGGCTTTTCAAGAAGTAAATAATTGATTTCGGTCAATTTGAGGGCTATACTAACCAGTGTAGCCTTTTTTATTCATGCAAAAAGATTTACTGCCAGTAAAACCATTTCAAGAGACTCTATTTAAGAGTATGTGCGGGCCAGCAAGCCTCAAGATGGTTTTTGATTACTACGGAACTGAAAAAAGCGAAGAAGAAATTGCAAAATTAGTAGGAACTACGGAAAATTTAGGCACAGACGAAGAAGGTATCAAAAAAGCCGCAGAATCTTTGGGATTCAAGGTAGAAATCAAGAATGAAAGCTCATTTGGAGATATTCAAGATTATTTAAGCAAAAAAATACCAGTCATAGTGAACTGGTTTACAAGAGGAAGGATTGATTACGATGATTCCCAAGTTCCTGATGGTCATTATTCAGTAGTTGCTGGATTGGATGAAAAATTTATTTATCTTCAAGATCCAGAAATCGGAAAACTACGAAAAATTGAGAAAACTGACTTTATGAAAGTGTGGTTTGATTTTACTGGTGAATACATTAAACCCGACGAACTCATTGTTCGGCAACTCATCGCAATCTCTAAATAAGGCTTAAATTATTCATTTCTACCATAAATAACTCCCAATTTAGCGTTCTTAACGCATTATATAAGGGGAGCCACAAAACTAGATACGAACTCATTTTTTGAAGATGAGAGTGTTCGCTCGCCCAGCCCCGCCAATGGGAGCCTGGGACATAATTCAGATTAACACCTAATTAGCCCCAGCTTTTTAATTTACCAAGGGTGAAGTTCTTTTAAACAATCAGGGATTTAATCTCTCTGAGCGGCCTCCGATTAATAAAGTTGTAGTAAACGCAGGCTAAATAAGAAAGCACAACCAGATTAAGCCCGTTAACTTTTTTAGTCCTCTTTCAGAAGGCTTTTCTTTTGTTTTTTTGTGTTACTGTTTTGCCAGACTTATTGGATATAAGGCTTAACCTTGCATCCAGCCCATAAAATACCCAGTTGACAGCATATTTCACATCTGATACACTTGTGTTATAGATATGAAAAGCAGAAAAAATCTCATAGAACAACTAAAAAACCTGCCCTATTTCAGCAAAGACATCGTTCATCAGTTGGGGAGCCAGCTAGGGCTTAAGGACACTACAGTTGATGTCTACATCAGCCGATTCTTGAAATACAAAGAAATTTTTAAGCTTAGGAGAGAACTGTATATATCCGCTGATTTTTATAGCAAAAATAAGAGCGATATATCCTACCCATTTTATCTGGCAAACATTATTCGTAAGCCATCGTATGTTAGTTCGTGGGCCGCTTTGCAGTATTACAACCTCACGACCGAATCGATACACGGCGTTACTTCGGTAACTCAGAAGCCAACCAGAACTTACGATACAAAAGTTGGCAGTTTTTCCTACCATTCAATTCAGAAAGAACTTTTTACGGATTTTTCTTCGGTTGACGGAAAGTTTAATTTCTTTATTGCCTCGCCGGCTAAGGCTCTATTTGATCTGCTCTATTTCAAAACTCGTCAGTTTCGCGGAATTAAGAGTGAAAACATCAAACCGTTCATTGAGGAGTTACGGATAGACATTAATGAAATGGACAAAAACGAGCAGGATAAATTTTATGAAATGATTAAAAAATATTTTAATCATGAGTGAGCAGATTCTTACAACATTAAAAAGAAAACTTGATGATCTTGCCGCCTATGGTGAGCTTGATGCTGAAACGCGACGCAACGCCCTAAAAGAGGAGTTGCAGTTTTATGTTCTCAATTTTATTTATCACGAACTAGAATACAGCAAATGGATATGGATTATGTATGGCGGCTCCGCTCTTCGTATCATTCATGGGATAGATCGAATGTCGGTTGATTTGGACTTTGAGGTAACGCATGCAATAACCGAGAAGTTTTTGGAAGGACTGAAGAATGATATTGAAGAACACTTCAAAAATACATACGGCGTTGATACTAATTTCCTTACGATAAAAGTAACTACCGGCAGAGGGTTGCTTCTAAAATTTCATGTGGGTGAAGAATTGAGTTCCGGTCATCCTTCAAAGCAAGTACATGTAAAAATCGACCTCAATCACTTTGTTACTCCCAAGACTGTCACTGAACGTAGACCGATAAACCGTGATCAGCTCTCTTTTGTGATCATCACCTACAATATGTCCTCGCTTATGGCGAGCAAACTTGCCGCGATTTTTCTCCGCGGCACTCGTGGCGTGGGAGAAGCAACCTACGAAGAAAAAGGGCGTGATATTTATGATCTCCTTTGGTATATGAATAAAAAAGTGGTACCGGATTTCGATTACCTTATAGCCAAAGGCATTGACGCAAAAGATCCTCGTGCGCTTTTCGATAAGCTCACGCTCCAAATCAACAAAGTAAGCGATAAAAATCTTGAGCATGACCTTGAGCCTCTGTTCGTGGATAAGACTTATATTCGAAATTGGCTCAAGAATTGGCGTGAAAGCTACCTACACCTCTTGGACGCGTATAAGATTCGCTCAGTGACCGGTTTGAAAAAAATCGCGATAAATGAAGATTTTAGCACTGATAATTTTTCTTTCACTTACGTGTATGACACGATGGAAAAAGAATTGGTCAAAATTGTGTATACGGTAACGTATGAATGGATAAAATTTCAGAAGCCCTTGGGTGTAAATAAAAGGGATGATCTGATGTCATTAGTCAGTTATGAATCTGGTGCGGAACTAAGTGACCAACTCAAGCAGTTTGTCGCACTGTTTTTCAAAAAAAACGCCGATTACCTTAAAAAAGTGAATCACATTATGCTCGGAGATGCCATTATTACCAAAGTTATCCGAATGACAGCGGACAACCTGAATCAGAAGGAACAGATTGTGCTTAATAAGTCGGCATTGCTCTCTTGCGAGCTTGATGACTTATTGAAATAAATTTATGCCAAAGGAAATCGCCACCAAAGCTAAAAAAGAGACTTACTACAAATGCACTCACTGTGGAGATGAGATTTTTTGGAATACCCATAAAAAATTCACCTACTGCAAGTGCAAGAAAATTTGGGCGAGAATAAACCAATGGTAAATGAGTGGATGCGTGATATTCATTCTTCCGAACACATCAATCAACTTATATCAAAAGAGTTAAATATTCCGTTTGAAAAAGTGTGGGATATATTTGTCGCAGATTGCGAGAATATAAATGTTTCCGCCGATGTCCTTAATCGAATCGAAAATCTTAGGAAAAATTATCACACGCCCCGACATAGCTGTTGCCGTTAATCGAATGAAATTGTAAAATAAACTCGTGGAACAACTATTTGAACGTTTGACTGCAATCAATGCGCCGCTGGTGATTTTCGCTTTCGCGCTGGTTTTGTATTTCGTTTACACTTTTATCATCGTTTACCACCTGACCAGATTCGGTATCGGCACCAAATCAAAACTGGCCGCCTTGATATTTTTTGTCGGCACTTTAGTATTGCTGATGATTTTCTTCACCATTTACGCCAGTTTAGATACTCAAGCGATTGGAGATAATTTTGCCAAGCTTTTTACCAGCTTCAGCATTAAAATTCCTTTGCCATGACCATCTTCAAAAACATTTTTTCCGAATCAAAGAACAGTTTTGAGAACCAACTGCCGGACGAGCGGGTGCTGATGCTCACCCGGCGGCACTGGTTCACCTTGCTTTTGACTTTCATCGCTTTTGGTTTTTTGGCGGTTCTGCCGTTTTTGGTTTACCGCTGGGCGGCGACTTATCTGGAACAGGGCGGGCTGGGTGAACTGTTCTGGTTCGTAATCGTGCTGTATTTTATTTTCTGGTGGCTGGGACTGTTTTACCGGCTGATGATTTACTTGCTGGACGTCTGGCTGGTGACCGACCACCGGGTGATTGACAGCCGGCAGATCGGTTTTTTCAATCGGGTGGTTGCCGAAGCGCGGCTTAACCGGGTGCAAGATGTTACCACTCATGTCAGCGGCTTCTTTGAAACTTTGCTGAACTTCGGTCAGGTGGAGGTGCAGACCGCCGGCACCGAACAGCGCATTTCCTTCAAGCAAGTACCCAACCCGAACGTCATCAAAGAAGCGATTCTCAAAGCCAATAGCGAGTTTGTACGAATGCACCCCGACGGCACGGAGTCGTCACTATAGAGGTTTCACTATGGAGGTTTAACCTCTATAATTTTCCGTCTCGGATTTTTTTCGACAAGTATTCCGAGAAATATTTCCCGTATTTTTTCTGGAGGGTGGGAATTTTCCAGTCGTTACCGGTAATAATTTTCCGGCAATTTTTTGATTGGCACAGGCAGGCCATTTTGTATTTCGCGGATTCAGACATTGCGTAGTCATATGTTATTCCCTCGCCCGGTTTAATATCCCTCATAGCGACTATCTTCAGCAGACCTTTTAAGCCGCAGTTGGGATCGCAGGAATGGTTTATAAAATCTGCATCCTCAAGTTCCGTTTTGTCATAGGCGGCGAAAAATTTGTCGTCGCCAGTCTGAATGCCGTAATCAAACCCTTGTTCAAAAAAGCGAGTAGATTCTTTGGGACTGATAATCCGGCCCGGACCGTTTTCGTAATCCACCACTACCTCATTCTTTTTAATTTTTTGCAAAACAAACAGTCCCTGACCGATTTGGGTTTTCTTTAGAACCACCTTCGGATTTAAGTACGATTTTTTGTTTGGCCGTGGCATTGGCTGAAAATCAGACCGGAATCACAGGGGCACTCATCGTTGAGAGCGAGTAGGGGTTGCCTGACTTTGTTTAGTGAAGTAAGCATTTTGAATCCTTTCTTGGTCAAATAGTCGTCAATCTTCCGATCTCTTTTTATCAAGTGGCGGCAGTTCCTGGAGTTACATCGGCAAGTTATTGCTTTTTCATCGGCATCCATCAAAATTGCGTAATCATAAGTGATTTCCTCGCCCGGCATAATATCTCCGGCAGCAACATCGGAATTTTTTCCAAGCGGAATGACGTTGGGATCGCAGCTATGGTTAAAGTATTTTGAGGCGTCAAGCAAATAAACAATTTTGCCGTTAGGTGCGACGTAAGAGTATTTAGCCACGGTCTGGCGGTATTTTTGCCTGAATTTTTTGAGCGCTGGTTTTTCGTAAACCCGGGAATCATGTTCACTGAACTTCCAAACCACCGTGTACCGGGGAATTTTTTTCACGGCGAAGAGTCCTTTAGCGCTGATTTTACTCTTGCTGACTCTTATATCCGGGTGCAGCATAATTCCAAGTATAGATTTAAAAGTGAAAAAATCAAAAAGTTATGCACAGTTTTTATTTGTAGAAAAATTTTTAGTGATAAAATTAAGTTAAATAAAAATATTTTCTCAAAATGAAATTTGATTTTCTTATCCTCGGCGCCAGTGGCATTCAAGGCAAAATAGTATCTAGAGATTTACTGGAAAACAGTTTTAAAATTTGCCTGGCAGATCTATATAAAGAGGGTTCACTTCCGGTTATCCAGAAATTTCCCGGCCGGGCTGTTTTTAGATTTATTGATTTAAGAGAAATTCGTAAGATAACTGAATTAATAAAAAGATCAGGGGCTAATGTCGTCATCAATTGCGCGGAATCTGACTGGAATCTGAATGTTTACGAGGCCTGTCTGGCGGCCGGGGCGCATGTAATTGACCTTTCTTCCAGCATTAAGGTAACCGCAAAGCAATTGGCGCTGAACAAGAAATTTGAAAAGCACAATTTGACGGCGATTACCGGTTGCGGTTCAACGCCGGGGATTAACAATGTGATGTTAAATTATGCTTCCCGATTTTTTGACACAATTGAGACAGTCAACGCCGGATTTGTCTGGGACTCTAATATTAAAAAATTCGTAGTGCCATTTTCCATCCAAAGCGTTTTATGGGAATTTACCGAACCGGCTACCATTATTGAAGATAATGCTTGGCTAATAAAAACTCCACTAGAAAATGTTCTTGACATAGAGTTTAGAACTATCGGCAGACAAAAATGTTTTCCAGTGGACCATGCCGAAGTTCTCACCTTCCATCATTATTTTAAAGAGAAGGGCCTTAAAAACATTCGTTTTTATGCCGGATTCCCGGAACATTCGGCCAAAGTTATTTTGACTTTAGTAGAACTCGGTTTTCATAAGTGGAAAAAGGTTTTAGTCGATGGGAAGCACAAGATTTTTCCGCCCGAGTTAGTGACAGAAGTTTTTAAAGATATAAAAATCCCCGAGGGGTATATGGAGAAAGAGAATCTTTGGGTTGAGATAAGCGGTGAGAAAGACGGCGAGCCGAAAAAAATGTTGATGGAGTGCTTGGTACCAACACTGCCGGGCTGGGAGGACGCCGGCTGTAATATTGATACCGGTTTTCCGGCCTCAATTATTGCCCAGATGATTTACGATGGGCGGATTACCGAACGGGGGAGCTTTGCCCCTGAAGCGGTGGTGCCGCCGGAGGAATTGTTCAAGGAATTGGGCGCCAAGAGCATGCTGGTTTATCAAGACGGGGTGATAATCAATCGCGAACATCTGGAATTACCGTATGTTTCGGAGAAATCACGGGCCAGAAAAACCCGCCAGCCGGAAAGGGCGATATTACAGCTGATAAATTACTGACATTACAACTTTAGTAATCATCACGGCGAAGTATTTGTGGCTGTTAATCGCGGCTGTTTTTTTGATTTGGCTGGGTAAACAACCCGAAGAGGGAAAATGGCGGGTGCTCAAGTTCAGTCTGTTGGCATTGGCGCTGACTTTTATTGTTGGCCGAATCGGCGGGTGGCTTTACGACAATCCGCGGCCGTTTGTAGCGGGGGATTTTGCGCCGCTGATGCCGCACGCGGCCAATAACGGCTTTCCTTCCGACCATTTGCTTTTAACCGGCGCCCTCTCGGCAATAGTTTTTTATTATAATCGCTGGTTGGGAGCGGCGTTTTGGATTTTGGCTTTTATCATCGGCGCCGCGCGTGTCTATGCCGGAGTTCATCACTGGGCTGATATAATCGGAGCGGCGGGGATTGCAGTAGCTTGCGTTTGGCTGATAGCTAGGCTTTGGGGAAATAAGTTGGTATCCGACAAATAAAAACCCCCTCTTTTTTGAAAAGGGGGAACTACTTCAGGAACTCGGAAAAACCTTCGACTTTGGCCCAGCGCAGGAGTTTGCGTCGAGCATTGAACTCAATCTGGCGGATCCGTTCGCGGGTGATACCAAATACCTGGCCTATTTCCTCGAGGGTATGTTCTCGCAAACCGTTCCCGCCGATGCCGAAACGCATCCGGATTACAAACTGCTCTCGTTCAGTTAGCCGCCCCAGCAGTCCGTCAATCTTCTCGCGGAGCCGGCTTTCTTCAGCGGTTTTCTCCGGCGAACAAGTGTTATCATCTGGCAGGACATTAAGCAGACGGAAACGACCGCCATCCCGGTTGTCCTCGAAAACCTCGGTCTCAAGTGACACCGTCGGTTGAGCCGCCGAAAGCAGTTTCCGGATTTTTTTCGGCGCCAGGCTGGTTCTTCCGGAAATTTCTTCAACATTCGGCTGACGCCCGAATTTATCTTCAAGGAACTGCTGGTTGTAAAATATCCGACTCAATGCCTCGTGCACGTGAGCCGGGAGACGAACGGTGCGGCCGGTGTTCACTATTGCCATGCGAATCGTCTGTTTAATCCACCAGGTGGCATAAGTTGAAAATTTATTGCCCAGCCGGTAGTCAAACTTTTCGGCGGCGCGCAGAACTCCCCAATAGCCCTCTTGAATTAAATCCAGCAGTTCAAGATTAATCGACCGGTAGGTGTAATTCTTGGCGGCTATTGACACTACCAGCTTCAAGTTGTGCCAAGCTAGTTTTCGAACCGCCCTTTCCCTGGATATTTTACTCTTACCGAACAAAATTTTCTTAGAAAGCTGGACCTCTTGTTCCCGCGTCAGCACGGGAATGGGAGCGATTTCCCGGAAAAACAAGGCCACCAAATTGGGGCCCGGTTTTCTGAATTTTTTACTCATCAGGCCCTCCTTTGGTTTTATTGATTTTATTAACAAAGAACTCCGAAAGGATTGTAGCAGAACATTGCTTAAAAGTGTAGAATGGAATAAGTATGAAGAACAAAATACTTTTTGCGGTTCTGCCGCCAGTATTATTTGTGTTCATAACCATCGCACTCTCTCCGCCGGGGAAAGCCCAGATTGCCGGCCACATTATTGTTTCTCAAATTCAGATTAGTGGCGGCACGGGCAAGACGGACAACGATTTTATAGAGCTTTATAACCCTGCCAGTCAGCCGATTGACATCAGCGGGTGGAAGTTAAGAAAAAGAGCGCAGACCGGAACAGAAACTTCAATCCGCGTTCTCGGCGAGGGAAAGATAATCCCCGCTTTCGGATTTTTTCTTTGGGCTAATTCCAAAGACAGCTTTGCCCAAAACTTGAATGCCGATGAATCCAGCACCGCGACACTGGCGGCAAATAATAGCATCGCTTTTTTTGACAAGGAGAGTAATCTGATTGACGCGCTGGCCTGGGGGAGCGGACATGTGAATCCGTTCTCTGAAGGAGAGGCAGCTCCCGGTCCGGAGGGAGGAGGCAGCTTGGAAAGAAAACCGGGGGATGGGCAGGGTAATGGTTGGGATACCGATAATAATGCCGGGGATTTCATATTGCGCGAAATTTCGTCTCCGCACAATTCTCAAAGTCCGCCGGAATGGCTGATTGAGAGCACTCCTGTCCCTACTCTAACACCGACCCCGACGCCCACGCCAACTTCTACTCCTGTCCCTACGCCAATAGTCACACCTACTCTGACTCCCACCACTACTCCAACTCTAACTCCTTCACCTTCACTTCTGCCAACGCCATCGCCGACGCGCACCCCGGCGTCAACGATAACACGAACTCCGACCTCGACTCCGACCAAAACACCTGCTCCGGCCGCCGCGCCTAAACCGACGGTTACGGCGATAGTTCTACCGACGCCGACTCCGGCGCCGACGGTAATTGCTGCCGTTGTATCCACGCCGGCGCCCGAGGCAAAACCGGCACCCGAGGTTGAATCTCAAAAAAGTCCCCGAGGTTCAACCTCGGGGACGCCAATATCAACCGCACGAGAACCGCAAACTTTGGCGCTAGCCAAGCAAACTGGCGGGGGAACCAACGACGACATCCTTTATTATTGGCTGCTACTCTTGCCGGCGATAATCGGTCTGTTGGCGTATTACTTTCATATCCGGCGCCGGATGTGATATGATGAAGATGAGACATACTTATGCACTATTTCAGAGATTTTCCCGGATTTTTCGGTCTCGGCGGCGGGTTGATAGGCGCCGGTTTTGGTTTTTTGATTTTGCTCTTGTTGGCCTGGTCGCTGGTTTGGAAAGGACTGGCGCTGTGGCAGGCTGCGCGCAAGGGCGATAAAGTTTGGTTCGTGGTTTTTCTGGCGGTTAATACTTTGGGGATTCTGGAAATACTTTATCTTTACGTTTTCAGCAAAAAGTCAAAAGCGGTTTCTTCTCAAAACTGATAAACATATGTCCAAGTTTAGTATAACTATTTTGCTGCTTCTTTTGCTCCTGATATTGGGCGGTTTGGTGTTTTTCGCCAAAAATTATAACCAACTGCTGGTTTCGCCCCCGCCTTCGGCCACTCTTGTCCAAAGCCCGACGCCGCAGCCGATTGCTGACTTAATCATGGTTGACTACCCGGAACCCGACTCGCTGGTGGAAAGCCCGCTTTTGGTGTTGGGGCAGGCGAGAGGGTTTTGGTTTTTTGAGGCCTCGTTCCCGGCGCGGCTCTTGGACGAAGACGGCAATGAGATTGCCCGAGGTGTCGCCCAAGCCGATTCGCCAGCTGGCGGAGAGTGGATGACCGAGGATTTCGTGCCTTTCCAAGCCGAACTGAAGTTTAAAACCCCAGACACCGAAACCGGCACTTTAGTTTTGGAAAAGGACAACCCTTCCGGGGAGGCGGCAAACGCGGCCGAGTTGAGAATACCGGTTGAGTTCTAGAAATATTTAAATATCTTTGCTATAGTTAACCATATGTCAAAAACAACAAAAATCATTTTAGCAGTCGGCGCCGTTTTGGTTCTTTGGGTTTGGTTCTCTTATAACGGTTTTATCGGGCTGAATGAATCAGCGGATAACCAGTGGGCGCAAGTGGAAACCCAGTATCAAAGGCGTTTTGATTTGATTCCCAATCTGGTAGCCACGGTTCAGGGCATTGCCAATCAGGAACGGCAGGTGTTCACGGCTTTGGCCGAAGCCCGGACCAGATACGCCGGCGCCCGGACGGTAGAGGACAAAGTCAAAGCCGCCAACCAAGTTGAAACCGCGCTGGCCCGCTTGCTGGTAATAGTTGAGAATTATCCCCAACTGCGTTCGGCCGAAAGCTTCCAGCAATTGATGGTTCAATTGGAAGGCGCCGAAAACCGCATTAGCGTGGAACGCGGACGTTTCAACGACCAGGTCAAAGAACTCAACGTCAAAGTCAAAAAATTTCCCGGCAATCTCATCGCTTCGCTTTTTGGCTTTAAGGAAAGGACCTATTTCCAAGCGGCCGCCGGCGCGGAAACTCCTCCTCCGGTTAACTTTTAGTGTTTGGTTTGGCAAGTAACCCCTTATATCACCACTCAAAACCATTGTTCAATAAATTACCTATTGTTTTTTCCGTTTTTTTGTTGCCGCTGATAGCGGCGGCGCATTTGGGTTTGACGCCCGGCGGCTTTGTCAATGACTATGCTGGAATTTTAACGGCTGAACAGAAGCAAATGCTGGAAGCCAAGCTGACTCAATTTGAAAAAGAAACCGGCAGTGAGATCGCCGTTGCCATTATTCCCGATTTGCAGGGCAGTACTATTGAAAAATTCGCCGTTGAGCTTTTTGAGGATTGGAAAATCGGCCAGGCGGACAAAGACAACGGCGTGCTCCTGCTGGTGGCGATAGCGGAGCGCAAATTGCGGATTGAGGTGGGTTACGGTCTGGAGGGCGCGCTGACCGATGCCCAAAGCTTTTGGATAATCAAAAACAGCATCACGCCGCGTTTCAAGGAGGGCGACTACTATCAAGGCATTAACGGCGGGCTGGATAAAATCATCGCCGCCGCCAAGGGTGAATATGTGCCGGCCGAGCCGACTGCCGGCCGAATTGCCGGCCTTTATGAAACACTGGGATTTTTCGTTTGGGTTTTCTTTTTCTTGTTTATTTATATCGGTTCACTGCTGGCGCGGTCAAAATCTTGGTGGGGCGGGGGAGTGGTGGGCGGAATTTTGGCCGCGCTGCTTGGTCTTATCGTCGGCTTTGTTTATGCCGGCCTGATCGCTTTGGCGGTACTGGTGCCGCTGGGGCTACTTTTTGATTTTTTGGTTTCCCGGTCCTATATCCGGGGAGTGGCGCGGGGCCGGGTGCCGTGGTGGATCGGCGGGCGCGGCTGGGGCGGCGGTTCAGGTTCCAGTTTTGGCGGTTTCGGCGGCGGTTCCTCCGGCGGCGGCGGTTCAAGCGGCAGTTGGTAAAAATTTGACGGTCGTGCTATAATCTAAACATGGAAAATAAATGTAAGAAGTGCGGGATGGCAACGCAGGGTTATAAGTGCGATATGTGCGGCACCGAGTCGGCCGAGCACGACGCCGGCCACGGCTGTGGCGGCGATCACTGCCTAGCCAAATGCTCGGGCTGCGGCGAGGCCGAGACCAAGTGCAGCTGCCCGGCGCAGAATTAGGCCGCGTTGGCCAATCAAAAACCCCGCGACGCGGGGTTTTTGATTGGCCAACAACATTGATAATTCTAAACCAATATGGTAAATTGCAGTACTATTATGAATATGGAAAAAATCCAACTTCAAGCTCAACCCAGAACGATCGTCGGGCGCAAGGTAAAAACCCTGCGCCAAGCCGATTTGGTGCCGGGGGTGATTTACGGCCGCGGTTTTGAACCGCTGAATATTCAGGTGCCAATGAAGGATTTCCAAAAAGTTTACGCCGCGGCCGGGGAGTCCACGCTGGTCTATCTGGACGTCAACGGCCAAAAATACCCGACGATCATCCATGACGTTGACCGCCACCCGGTGTCGGAAGCGATTCGCCACGCCGATTTTTACAAAGTAAATTTAACCGAAAAAATCCACGCCAAAATTCCTTTTAATTTTGTCGGCGAGTCGCCGGCGGTTAAAGAACTGGCCGGAATTTTGGTCAAAAACCTCAATGAAATTGAAGTGGAAGGCTTGCCCCAGGATTTACCGCGTGAAATAAATGTTGATATATCAAAACTGGCCGCTTTTGGCGACCAAATTTTGCTGAAGGATTTAGCCATTCCCGGGAGCATTGCTATCCAGGCCAATCCGAATGACATTGTCGCTTTGGTGCAGGAACCGATTTCCGAGGAAGAACTGAAAGCTCAATTGGAAACCCCGGCCGCCGCGGCGGAAGAGGTGGAGGTAATTAAGCGTCCTGGTGCCGAAATTGAACCGGGTGTTGAACCCGATGAAGCCGAAGCGCCCGCCGAGAAAAAAGCCGAGAAGAAATAAGAGCCTGTTATAACTAGATGCGGGAGCCAAGATAAAGGCCGGCGGCGACGACCAGCGGCACCACTATTGGCCAGAAATATTTTCCCAGCCAGCGCCCGGTTTTGGCGCCCCAACCCGGACCGGATTCAAAGACCGGACCGGAGGAAATTAATTTTGGCTCATTCCCCATACTTTTATTGAGGACACTCCTCAATTAATTGAGGAGTGTCCTCAAGCTGTTTACGATCGGGTCCAAATTGCCGTCCAGTATTTTATCAATATTGCCCCAGCTTTTGTTGATTCGATGGTCGGTGATGCGGTCTTGGGGGAAGTTGTAAGTGCGCATTTTCTCGGCGCGCTCGGCGGAACCGATCTGGCGCCGCCGTTCGCCGACCACTTTGCTTTTCTCTTCCCGTTTGCTTATGGCTAGCAACTTTGCCCGCAGGATTTCCAGCGCTCGTTCCTTGTTGCGGACTTGGCTGCGCTCGGCTTGCGAACGGACCACAATGCCGCTCGGTTTGTGGATAATGCGCACCGCCGTCTCCACTTTGTTGACGTTCTGGCCGCCGGCGCCGCCGGAACGGGAAGTGGTAATCTCCAAATCATCGGCTTTAATCTCAACTTCGCTCTCTTTCGCTTTGGCCAAAACCGCCACGGTAGCGGTGGAAGTATGAACCCGGCCACTCTTTTCGGTTTCCGGGATGCGCTGGACGCGGTGAACGCCGGATTCGTATTTCATTTTTGCCAGCGTCTGTCTGCCGGATATTTCAAAGACGATGTTTTTATAGCCGCCGAGGCCGGTGCGGCTGTAATCCAAAACTTCATAACTCCAACCGTTGAGATCGGCGTATTTTTTGTACATGTTAAAAAGCTTGGCCGCGAACAACGCCGCTTCCTCGCCGCCGGTGCCGGCCCGGATTTCTATGATTATTTCATCCCATCCTGAACCGGTTTGGGGTTTAACCTCAAACCGGCGCTGGATTTCGGCTATACGTTTACTCGCTTCGGCTACACGTTTGTAATCCAAAACAAACTCGGGATCGGCCAGTTTTTGCTCCAGTTCAGTCAATTCTTTTTTGAGTTCTTCCCGACTGATAGCCATCTACTTGCTTTTGAGCTTTTTGGGTGTTTTCGCTTTTGCCGCCCGCTTCTTAAATTTTTCAATGCGGCCTCTGGTATCTAAAACTTTCTCTCTGCCGGTATAAAAAGGATGGCACTGATTGCAAATTTCAAGGCTAATTTCCGGCCGAGTTGAGCCGGTGGTCCAAGTATTGCCGCAAGCGCAGCGGACTTTGGCGTTGTCATAATATTGTGGATGGATGGCCGATTTCATTAATTTAAATTAGCACAAAGTCCGGCGAGTGGCAATGCCTTGGGCGGCCGCTACCATACTGACTAGTGGATTGGGTGGGGCGGAGGCCGGTCACTTTTTAGCAGTTCCAAAATTGTGAGATTGCAGGGCTGGCGAGCAGTATAATATAGGCCGGTAGGCCACTGCGAGCCAAATCTACAATTTTGAAACAGTGAGCGGAATCGCTGGTGCAGCGAATGGTGCTAAAGGGTGACCGGCCTCCGCCCCGCCTTGATAGCTCCGACACTTTTTGTTATACTATCCGCTATGTCAAAACCAGAATTACAACTGCCGGCTTATGAAGATATGATCAAGGCCGGGATGCATTTCGGGCGCAAGAAAACAGTTTTTAACCCGAACATGGAACCGTTTGTCTACACTCTGAAAGACAATATTCACATCCTGGACTTGATTAAAACCACCGATGCCCTGGTTAAAGCGGCGGGCTTTTTGAAAAGTGCCCGGGCCGAGGGCAAATTAATCTTGTTTGTCGGCCTGACCAAGCAATCGGCCGCAGCGGTCAAAACCACGGCCGAAGCCCTCGGCCTGCCTTATGTGGTTGACCGTTGGCTGGGCGGCACCCTGACTAATTTTAAGACGATCATTTCCCGCTTGAAATATCTTGAGGACCTGGAAAAAGCCCAAACCGGCGGCGGTTTTGACAAGTACACTAAAAAAGAAAAAATATTAAAAGAACGGGAAATCGTTTCTTTGCGCAAAAAATTTGACGGCCTGCGCAAGCTGACCCGCGTGCCGGATGTGATTTTTATCTCTTCGCTCAAAGAAAGCCAGTTGCCGGTGCGCGAAGCCAAGTACACCAACGTCAAAATCGTCGGCATCGTTAACACCGACAGCGACCCCAAGCAGATTGATTACCCGATTCCGGCCAATGATAATTCCAAGAAGTCGGTGGAAATGATTTTGCAAGTGATTCAGGCACAGTTGACCAATAACGACAGTCAGTCTTAAGACCGGCGCTATTTTGCCGATATTGCTTATGTCTGACCTTAGTACAATCAAAGAACTGCGCGAACTGACCGGCTTGTCTTTTAATGAGATTAGGAAAGCGCTTGCGCAAGCCGGCGGCGATAAAGCGCAAGCCATGGAAAGCTTGAAAAAACTTGGCGCGGCGCTGGCCGAGAAAAAGTCCGCGCGCGCCACCGGGCAGGGATTAGTTGAGGCCTACGTTCATGCCAACAAAAAAATCGGCGCGCTGGTGGTGCTGATGTGCGAGACCGATTTTGTCGCTAAAAACCCTTTGTTTTCGGAATTGGCCCACGAAATCGTTATGCAAATTGCCGCCATGAACCCCAAAAATGAAAAGGACTTGTTGGCCCAGCCTTACATCAAGGACCAGAGCATTACCGTCAGCCAGCTGATTCAAAACTACATTGCCAAGCTGGGCGAGAATATCAAAGTGGCGAGTTTTAGCCGTTCCTCAATCTAATATGTTTTTTCTGATTCCTTTCAGTATTTTCTTGGCCGCGTCCACCGCGATTATCTGGGTTATTTCGCGGAAGTTTGTCTATTTGAAAAAATTGGCGCCGGGAACACTGGAAGAAACCGTGAGCACGGAAAAAAACTTTTGGGCCGAACTGTATCCGGAAATCGCCGCTTACCTGAAACGCGTCAATCTGCGCGCTTACGGCGTTAACGCTCTGAATGAATTTGAAAAGTTTTTGCGCAAAATGCGTCTGATGTCAATGCGGGTCGATGACCTGACCAACCGCCTGATCCGCCGAGTTCGCAAGTCAAGCCAAAAACACGGGGAAATTTTGGAGAAGAAAGCGGCGGCCGAAGAGGAAAAGCAGGCCGAAGAAGAGAACCTTGAACTTGAAGATTTAGGCAACAGCCAGGAGGAGTTGAAACAAAAGGAGCAATTATTGATAATCGAGATTGCCAAGCATCCCAAAGACGCTCAGCTTTACAAAGAATTAGGCACGGTCTATATGCGGCTGGAGAACTGGGAAGACGCTCGGCAGTCGTTTGAAAAAGTCCTGGAACTGGAGCCGGGCGACGAAACCACCCGCCGCAAATTGGGCCGGGTATTGGGGAAAATTGGCAAAGAGGCAAATTAGTTGCCGGAGTAGCTCAATGGCAGAGCAACGCTTTTGTAAAGCGAAGGTTTGTCGGTTCAAGTCCGACCTCCGGCTCTTGACAAATTATCGGGTGCGTCGTATAGCGGCAATTACTCGTGGCTGTAAACCACGCGGCCTTTGGCCTTCGGGGGTTCGAGTCCCTCCGCACCCACTGCGAGCAAGCCAACTGTTTGGCTTGCGTGAGGACGAGAACGCCGGAGCGATATTCCGTCAACAGACGGAATCGTGAGGCGGTGCCCAGCCCGAGGCGAGCGGCTGGCGAGTCGAGAGGCGCGGGTGAGTCTCTCCGCACCCACCAATATCAAACTTCCCGATTTTTGCCCGACCGATTCGGCCGCGCGAAGCGCGGAAAGGTATGGAAACAC
>JBBTYI010000017.1:0-27320 GCA_038061865.1 Patescibacteria group bacterium
TGGTGCGCGCTGTAGGATTCGAACCTACGACCCACCGCGTGTAGGGCGGTTGCTCTGCCACTGAGCTAAACGCGCTAGTTTTCCAAGTGGGCGTGGATGGAGTCGAACCATCTCCTGGACTTTATAAGAGTCCCATTCTCACCGTTAAACTACACGCCCAAGTTTGCCATTATTCTAATCAAAAAAAGCCTTGGCTTCAAGGAGTCTTTTGAAAGCGCCGGATTAAGCCCCGAGCAGGGCGTAAAACTCTTTTTGCTCCAAGGTTTCTTTAGCGATCAGTTCTTTGGCGATTTTTTCCAGAATGCCGATTTTTTTAATCAGGACTTCTTTGCCCTTTTTGAGGGCACCGACAATGAAGCGCCTGACTTCGCTGTCAATCAATTTGGCGGTGGCCTCGGAGTAATTTTTCTCGGTGGTTAACTCTTTGCCGAGGAAAACTAATTCCTCCTTGTCGCCGAAAGTTATCGGGCCGACTTTGTCCGACATGCCATATTGGGTAACCATCTTGCGGGCCAATTCGGAAGCAATTTTTAGGTCGTTGGAAGCGCCGGTAGTCAATTCGTTAAACTTCAGCCGCTCGGCGCCATAGCCACCCAAGAGCACTGCCAGCTCGGATTCAAACTCGCTGCGCGAACGCAGGTGTTTATCCTCCAACGGCAGTTTTAAGGTATAGCCGCCGGCCCGGCCGCGCGAGACGATGGAGACCTTGTGCACCGGGTCGGTGTGAGGCAGGGAAGCGGCCAGCAAAGCATGGCCGGCTTCATGATAAGCGGCGATCTCTTTTTCTTTTTTGCTGAAAATATGCGAGCGCCGCTCCGGGCCGAGAATCACTTTCTCAATCGCTTGGGAAAGGTTTTCTTGGGTAATTTCTTTCTGGTTTTGGCGGGCGGCCAAAATTGCCGCTTCGTTGAGTAAGTTAGCCAGATCGGCGCCCGAAAACCCCGGCGTTCTTTCCGCCACCACCCGCAGATTAACCTCCTTAGCCAATGGTTTGTCAGCGGCGTGGATTTTTAAAATCGCTTCGCGGTCGTTGATGGAAGGTTCGTCCAGCACAATGCGCCGGTCAAACCGCCCGGGGCGCAATAAAGCGGGGTCCAAAATATCAGGCCGGTTGGTAGCCGAAAAAATCACGACGGCGTCATCGGTGCCGAATCCATCCATTTCCACCAGGATTTGGTTGAGCGTTTGTTCGCGCTCGTCATGACCACCGCCCAGGCCGGCTCCGCGGTGCCGACCGATGGCATCAATCTCGTCAATAAAAATTATAGAGGGAGCGGTTTTTTTGGCCGTCTCGAAGGTATCTCTTACTCGATTAGCGCCTACCCCGACAAACATTTCCACAAACTCCGAGCCGGAGACATAGTAAAACGGGACATTAGCTTCATTAGCCACCGCTTTGGCCAATAAAGTTTTTCCCGTTCCCGGTGCACCGACCAGCAATACACCCCGCGGCATACGGGCGCCGAGTTTTTGGAATTTGCGCGGGTCGCGCAAAAACTCCACCACCTCACTGACTTCTTCTTTGGCTTCCACCAAGCCGGCCACGTCTTTGAAAGTAATTTTTTTCTTGCCGTCAGCGCCGTCACCGGCCAGTTTGGCTTTGGATTTGCCGAAACTAAACGCGGTCATGGCGCCGCGCTGGGCCTGGCGGAACAGAAACCAGAAAATGAGGATGAAAAAAAGAAAGGGGAGCAGGATCGGCAGAAAGCTGGAGGCGTAGTAGGCAAGACCGGTCTCGCTTTTGACGTCAATATTCACCTGTGCCAGTTTAGTCTTGTCCGCGCCCAGATTGGTCAAGCTCTCGCTCAAAGAAGCGTTGGGCTCGCGTTTGGAAGTTTCTTTGGCCTCATCCTGTTTCAAGGTTATTTCCAAAATGTCGCCCCGAACAACGATTTCCTTGACCGCGCCGGCATTGATTTGCGTGACCAAAGTGCTCAAGGAAACCTCCACTTTCTTGGCCGCCAGCGGCGACTGGAAAAACGCCAAAAGCCCCGATAAAACTATCAGGATAACAAAAACGATGACGATGTATTTAAGAAGGGATTTCATGAACTTATAGCTTAGCAGAAAGGATTTTGGGATACAAGAATTTTACTAAACGTGAGGGCTGATCAGCTCTTCAGTTAATCCCAGCTCAATAATTTTTCGCAATTCTAGCCAGTCTATTTTAGTTGGCGCTATGCCCACCGATGAAACAGTACTGCCGTTTAGGATTGAATTGGTTGCCGTATCGTAATACCAGTTAGGAACTTCATTAATCCGCCTCTTGGCCATAAGCGATTCCGGATCTTCCGATATTTCCAAACCATTTTTATCTGCTTCCCACAGACGGATTAAAGCTGCCAATGAACGCAAATCTATTCTTTTAGCCGGTCTGGTTAAAATATTAACATAGCCCAGCTGATTTTTCTGAACTACCACATCATATCTACCTCCGATTTGGGACCGCAAAAAACCAGGCATTCCCACGTTGTTAGATTCAAGCATTATGATTTTTAATTTTTTAACTCTCTGTTTTACGGTAAACTCAACAACCTTATTTTCGGCGCGCTTACCCTCTAGTTCTCTAGGAAATTCCTCAAAACGTTTCCTTTCTTCGTTATGGTGGGCAATTAAGAGGGGCATTACCAATTCAATTATTTTTCCTGGATCCTTGGGCAGGCTTTTATTCAAAGCAGAAATTAAGCCAGAGAGACCCAAAGCTCTATCAATCGGGTCGGGAGAGACCGTACCCTTGCCATAGAAGTCGTCGCGCCGGGCGTATTCCAAAAGTTTTGCCAGTGAAGGATCGTCGGCGGCTTCTAAATATTGGGCGACCAGTTCCGAAACCGTAATCCGTTCTTTCTTCTGATGGTGGTCAAAAGGCCCACTACCCAAGTCAATTAAAACGTATCCTTCAGCAAGCAATTGCTCCGAGGATTGACCTTCAGGCATTATCGTCCAAAATTCAATTTTAGCTTCCCGGATGCCCGGAAACTTAATCTCGCCAAAACGTTTCAAAATGAAAATGGCCACGATAGTATCGGGTTGGGGACGGACCGGGAGAACAATGGTGTGAAAAACCAGATTTTGGCTTGACATTTTACTAATATATTATCTGATTTATTAAGGCAAGTCAAGCAAGTCAAATTAGAATAAAAAATGACCCCGAGGGAGGATTCTATTGAATCACATCCCCCGGGGTCGGTTACTACTTTCGCTGGCCGTGCTGGATGGTCGCAAAGCGCGCGTGTCGCTGTACCAGTTCGACTAGCTGGTCATCAGACAGCCCGGTCGGCGGAACCTGGTACTGTCGGGAACCGTTGAAACAGGCCGGCAGGCGTGGGTCGTGGAACCAGCGGCCGGGTTCCAGTTTTTCCAGTTCCCGGCACAGTGCACCCAGCCGCAAGTGCTTGCCGCCGGTGGTCTGGATGCGGACGTTCCCCTCGGAGTTTTTGATTGCCACCAAGAGAAATTTTTTGACCAGTTCACGGCTAATATAGGGGCTGTCGGTTTTGACCAACCCGCCTCGTCCGGGTCCCAACTCAAAGTTCAAAAAAACTTCAAAACCGTGGCCGTGGCTGTTGAGCAGTTCATCCTGGGCCTGCTTGCGCATCCGCTGGGCGTTTTGCCAGCCGTCAGCAAAGTACTGTGCCCGCCGAATGATTTCCTCCACCGGCACTCCCAGCCGCCACATATCCCGCATATAGCGTGGGATGGTGAAGGGGCTGAAATTGCTTTTAAGGAAATCTTTGCCGATAAGTCCGCCCACCAACCTTTCCAATACGGCCGCCTCGCCAGGCTGGGCTGGCTTGTCCGCCGCGTCCAGGAAAGTGTTGATGACGTGGCTGACCGCCGTAACCACCTCCTGCTGGCTACGGCCGAGCTTATAGAGTTCCCGCAGGGTCCAAGTGATGGATCCATAGAAACCCTTCAGATAGCCAGTAAGATTATTCTTGTTTACCATTTCCAGCAACTCCTGCAGGGCCGAGTCGCGCGGGATTTCGTAGTCAACCATTATTGACTCCAGGGCCGAGCCCGTCCCGCGGCCGTGATACTTGTCGCGGCCCAGGTCAATCGGAACGATATTGCTATCTATCCATTGCTGGAAAGTAGCGTCATCCGGCTCCTCGTTCAGCGGCCAAAATGAGACTACTGGCAGAGGATAACCGAGAAATCTTTCCAGCGCTACCTTAGCCGCAATTTTATCAAACTGTGGCTCCCGTACCAGCACTACTCCACCCGCTTTTTCCCGCATTTCTCACCTCCAACCTCCAAGATTTTGATTTTATTTGACTAGTTTGAAAAGAGCGATTTGTTGATAATAACATACTAAGCTATTGTTTGTCAAAACAAAAAAAGACACGGGTTTCCGTGTCCGGTGGAAATTGCCGCCCTGACCGCTTTTACTGTCCAAAGGGATGATTGAACGTTTTCGTTCCCTGCCGATGGCCCGCTCGGCGGTGCTGGCCGGCCGGATAATTTCCGACACTCTGCGTAATTTATTCGTAGTCCTCTTGATGACGCTGGTCGGCCTGCTCTTGGGTTTTGACGTCAAAACCAGTTTCGGCGGCTATCTGGGAGCAATGGCGATAACTTTGCTTTTAGGTTTTTCTTTTTCTTGGATCTCGGCCTTGATCGGTGTCAGCGTAAAAAATGTGGAAACCGCCCAAACGGCCGGTTTCATCTGGGTCTTTCCCCTCGTTTTTGCCAGCTCTATTTTCGTGCCGATCGCTACTATGCCCGACTGGCTCCAGACAATCGCCAAACACAGCCCCATTACCGCTACTGTGGACACGGTGCGGGCATTGATACTGGGCGGCGGTTTCCAAAGTCAGCTGGGCAACGCTCTATGGTGGGCGCTGGCTATTGTGGCGGTGTTTATGCCTTGGGCGGTACACCGTTATCGAACCAGTGCAGTTTAATTTTCTCTTTTTTGCGATTGTAAGCGAGTTTGCTCCGGTGGGTCCGGGAAGGTTTTAATTTAATCGGGCCGCGGGGGATTTTAGACGGTAATTTTTTCTTCGCTTTTTTCCTCATTATTAGAAGTTTCCAGGGTCAGTAGCATTTTGTGCTCTTTGGGGTCAATGGAAACGATCGCTACGGTTGGCTGGTCGCCGATGCGCAGGACTTCGGAGGGTCGGCGGTCGCCGAATTCCGAAGCCGGGATTAAGCCGAAAATTTCTTCGTCCAAACGGACAAAAACACCGAAGTTGGTGAGGCGCGTAACTTCGCCTGCCAGTTTTTGACCGACCGAATATTTCTCCTCCACCTTTTGCCAGGGGTCGGGTTTGAGGGCTTTCAGCGACAAGGAAATTTTGGTGCCGTCAATTTCAATAATTTTGGCTTCCACCGGCTGACCCGGAGTAAGGAAGTCGCGCGGATTGTCAATCAATTTCCAGTCAATTTCAGAAATATGGACCAGGCCTTCCAGGTTGTCAGTTAATTTTACAAATGCCCCAAAATCGGTAACGTCGGTGACCGTGCCGGAAACAACATCGCCGACTTTGAATTTGGCCACCTCGGCCAAGAGCTGTTGGTCATTAATGGCTTTTTCGGAAACGATCAGCCGGTTTTCGTCTTCAAAGTAGTCAATGATTTTGACCTGAATGTCGGTGTTGCGGAGTTTCTGGAGCGCTTGGACGATTTTCGTGGTGTCGCCGCCTTCTACCTTCGGGTAATGCTCGGGCGCCAGCTGGGAGAGCGGCAGAAAACCGGGGATGCCGTTGACTTCCACGATCAAACCGCCCTTATTGATATTAATAATTTTAGTAGTGATAACTTCCCCGCTGTCTTTTTTGTTTTTGATGTCCTGCCAGGCGGTGGTCAGCTGGGCGCGTTTGAGCGACAATTCGCGCCAGCCGTCCTCGTTCTCCAGGTCAAGCAAAATTACCGCCACCCGCTGGCCCGGCTTGAGCGCTTTTTGCAAGGTAGTGTTGTCATAAAATTCTCCAGGGTAAACAATGCCCGTGCCCAGCGAATCCAAGTCCACCAGCACCGAATTTTTGCCGGCGCTGATTATTTCGCCCTCCAAGGTGCTGCCGACTTTGGGTAAATCAAACGCCGCCTTGGCCAACAGGTCTTTCATTGATAAAATGTTAGAATTAGCGGGCTGTCCCTGAAGTTCCATAAAGGTATGGGAAAGTTTAGCATTTTTAGATTTTTATGACAAGAATCGGCCTTGAGTTACCGGACATTTTTTGATACCATTAAGTATGACTATCAGCTGGTACGGGCATTCATGCTTTAGGTTAGAGAGCAAGGGGACTAGTGTTTTAATTGACCCGTTTGACAAGGCGATCGGGCTGCGGCCGCCCCGCCACGGCGGGGATATAATACTGGTCAGCCATGAACATTCCGACCACAATAACATAGCTGGAGCGTCCGCCGAGGCGTTTTTAGTGCGCGGGCCGGGCGAGTATGAGAAAAGCGGAGTATATATAGAGGGGATTAAATCATATCACGACAATAGTGAAGGCAAAGAACGGGGCCTAAATACTATCTATATTATTCGCTTTGAGGAAATTCGGCTGTGCCATTTGGGTGATTTGGGGCAGAATGAGTTGGCCGAGGAACAGATTAAAGCCATCGGTGAGGTGGACGTGCTATTTGTCCCGGTGGGCGGCAATTACACCATTGACGGCATTCAAGCGGCGAAAATTGTCGGTGAAATTGAGCCGAAAATTATTGTGCCGATGCATTACAAAATTCCCGGGCTGACCATAGACATTGACGGGCCGCAGAAATTTCTGAAAGAGATCGGCCTTAAGCCGGAAGAAGTGGAAACGCTGAAAATCGCCAAAAAGGGCTTGCCGACCGAGGAAGTAAAACTAGTGATGTTTAAAGTTTAAAGATGCGAGGGATACTTAACGAAATCAAACAACAGCCGCCGCATATTAGGGAGGTCTTTATGTGGGTGTGCGTGGTGATTACCTTTTCGGTAATCGGTTTTGCCTGGTTCCGGACCACCTCCCGGCAGTTCGTCGCTTTGCTCAATCCGGAACAAGTTCAACAAACTGAAACGGTGGCCCGGGCCCGGGAGGAACCGGCTTCGCCTTTCGCCACTTTGTTTTTGTCCATCAAAGACTTAAAAGCCAGTCTTTGGGATTTGTTCAATTTTTCCCAAAAGAGCAATGATATTGAAGTGAAAAATCCAGGGCCGGTTCAACCCAACGAAGCCAACCAACCAATCACCCCGCAACCGCTCCCGCTTTCTCCATAATCCATGACCGTTTTAGGAGGTACAATCAAACCGCGCGAAATCACGCAGGAGATGCAGGAGTCCTATCTGGACTACGCCATGAGCGTAATCGTTGCTCGCGCCCTGCCCGACATCCGCGACGGACTGAAGCCGGTCCACCGGCGGATTTTGTATTCCATGCATGAAATGGGATTACGGCCGAATGCTAAGTACCGCAAGTCAGCAGCCATAATCGGTGCCGTTCTCGCAAGATTTCACCCCCACGGTGATAGCGCCGCCTATGACTCAATGGTGCGGATGGCTCAAGATTTTTCCTTGCGTTACCCGTTAGTAGATGGGCAAGGCAACTTCGGCTGTTTTACGGGTGACACAAAAATATCCCTAACCGATGGCCGAAACCTATCTTTTAGAGAACTAGTTAATGAGTTTAAATCTGGCAAAAAAAATTATACCTATTCTTTCAATCACGAGACGGACTCAATTGAGGTCACCGAAATTAAAAATCCCCGTTTAACTCATAAAGACGCCGAGTTAGTCGAAGTGGTCTTGGATAATGGAGAAAGAATAAAATGCACGCCTGACCACCGGTTTATGTTGCGAGACGGAAGTTATCGAGAAGCCCAGTTTCTTGAAGCTAAGAATTCATTAATGCCTGCTTATTTTAGATTGTCTACCCTTAAAGATGATAAAAACTCCGTTGGTTACCGAATGATTTGGCAGCCGCTGAAAGGGCTATGGGATTGGGTACACCGCTTAAGCGACAAATGGAATATTGATAATGATGTTTATACGGTCAAAACCGGCAAAGTCCGTCATCATCTGGATTTTAATAAACTTAATAACAGTCCAGATAACATCAAGCGGATGCAGTGGGGCGAACATTGGCGGCTCCATTACCGCCTGTCGGCGCAAAGACACAAAAATGACAAGGAATACGTAGCTAAACTGAAAGCAGGGCGCGATAAGTTCTGGGCACAGCCGGAGGCCAGACAGAGAAACGCCCTATTGCTTTCGGAACGGAGTAAAAAATGGTGGCAAGACCCAAAATACAGAGAGCAAAGAATTAAAGCAGTAAAAAAACTCTGGAATAATCCGGGCTTCAAAGAGAAAATGCAACTGGCTAGCGCTGAAAATTTAAGGCGTCTTTGGGGTACGACCGGATTTCGAGAGTCATTGAGCGTTTTGAAATCCAGAGAAATGAAAGCACGGTGGCAAAATTCCGAGTATCGGCAAAAAGCTAGAGAATGGACCAGGAAAATGTCTAATAATTTGTGGTCTGATCCGGGACACCGGCAACGCATGAGCCGTTTGATGAAATTAGTAATGAGTAGTGAGAAAAATAGGCGAAAGATCAGTGAGCGCTCAAAAGCTCTCTGGCAGAATGAAAACTTTCGCAACAAATATTCGCCCGATCATTTCCGAAAAATAGGTTGCTTAGCTTGGCAAAAAGAGGGTTTTCGAGAAACACAGACCTTGAAAGCGAAAAAGCAATGGCAAGATCCAGAGTTTAGAAAGCGGGTGATCAGTAGTGTCAGAGCAGGCAATAAAAGATTTTTAGACAAGCATCCAGGCTTTATGAAAGCAATGGCACAAAAAGCCGCCGCCGCCTTGCACAAAAAGTGGCAAGAACCGGAATACAAAGAACGGGTTATCAAATCCAAGATTTTAGGATTTGTTAACGGCCTGACCAGCTCTGGTAAACCGCTTACTCGTGAAGCATACCAGCAGGCCAGAACTAATAATGGTATTCCCGGTTTTACAAAAGCATTAGAGTATTTTGGCGACGCTGATAAATTAGCGGCCCAAGCTAAAGTCTATAACCATAAAGTAGTTGCTGTTCAGTTTCTAACCAAAAAAGAGGACGTCTATGACCTTACCGTTGATAAGAATCACAATTTTGCCCTAGCGGCCGGTGTCTTTGTTCATAATTCTGTAGATGGTGATTCGGCAGCAGCCTATCGTTATACGGAGGCCAAACTGGCGCCAATAGCGGAGATGCTGTTGTCTGACATTGAAAAAAATACTGTTAACTTTATGGATAATTATGATGCTACCCACCAAGAGCCGACTGTTTTGCCGACGCGAATTCCTAACTTACTGCTCAACGGCTCCATGGGCATCGCCGTCGGCATGGCCACCAATATTCCGCCGCACAATCTGGGGGAAGTGCTGGATGGTTTGGTTCATGTGATAGACAACCCCAACGCCGATATTGCCAGTATCGGCCAATTTATCAAAGGCCCCGACTTCCCCACCGGCGGCACGATTTACAACGAAAAAGAGATCCAAAACACTTATGCCACCGGCCGGGGGCCGATCATCATGCGGGCCAAAGCGGAAATTGTGGAATCGGAGCGGCGGGGATTCCAAATCATTGTCAGTGAGATTCCCTATCAGGTCAACAAAGCCGAATTGATTATCAAGGTGGCCGAACTGGTCAAAGATAAAAAAGTGGACGGCATCAAAGACATTCGCGACGAGTCGGACAAGGATGGTCTGCGCATCGCCGTTGACTTGAAGCCGGACGCTTTCCCGCGGAAAGTCTTGAACCAGCTTTTTAAGTACACCGAACTCCAGAAATCCTTTCACGTCAATATGCTCGGTCTGGTGGACGGGATCCAGCCCCAGATTTTAAACATCAAAACCCTGTTGGAAAAGTTTATTGAGCACCGCCAAACCGTGGTTACCCGCCGGACCAAATATGACCTGGGCAAAGCCAAAGACCGGGCTCATATACTGGAAGGACTTAAGCAAGCCCTTGACCACATTGATGAAATCATCAAGCTGATTAAAAAGTCCGACTCCAAAGAGGACGCTTTCCGTAATTTGATCAAGCAGTTCAAATTCAGCGACCGGCAGGCGACAGCTATTTTGGAAATGCGCCTCCAAGCGCTGGCCGGATTGGAGCGCAAAAAAATTGAAGATGAACTTAAGGAGAAAAAAGAACTGATCACTTATCTGGAAAACCTGCTAGCCCAGCCCAAAAAGATTTTAGCCGTGATCAAAGAGGAGTTTAAGGAAATTAAAGAGAAATTTGCCGATGAACGGCGAACCAAAATCGTCCGGTCGGCCCTCAAAGAGATCGGCGAAGAAGAGCTGATACCGGAAGCCGACTCGCTGTTTATGCTGACTCAAGGCGGCTACCTCAAGCGCATTCCGCCCGAAGCCCTGAAATCACAAAAACGCGGCGGCAAAGGGCTGATCGGCATTGCCACTAAAGAGGAAGACGTCGTCCAACATTTCTTCGTTGCCAACACCCATGATAATCTAATGTTTTTCACCAACTCGGGCAAAGTGTTTCAGACCAAGGGCTATGAAGTGCCCGAGTCCACCCGCCAGGCCAAAGGTAAGGCGATTGTTAATTTTTTACAAGTAACGCCAGCCGATAAAATTACGGCCGTTGTTCCTATCGGCAAAAATGAGGGGGCAAAGTATCTGGTGATGGTCACAGCCAACGGCATTGTTAAAAAAGTGGAAACCGATGCTTTTGGCCAAGTCCGGAAAAACGGCATGGTTGCCATTAAACTCAAAAGTGACGACGAATTGAAATGGGTGATGACCAGTTCCGGTTCGGATGAGATAATTTTGACCACCAGCAACGGTCTGGCTATTAGATTTAAAGAGAAAGACGTCCGGCCGATGGGCCGGGCGGCGGCCGGGGTGATCGGGGTGCGATTATCCGCCAAAGGCGGAAAAGGAGCAAAAATTGTCGGAGCGGATGTGGTTCCGGCGGGCAAAGAAGCCAGGGGGTTCAAGTTATTGGCGGTGATGGCCAACGGTTACGGCAAACGCACCGACCTTTCGGCTTACAAAATCCAAAAACGCGGCGGCAAGGGGATTATGACCGCCAAAATCACTGCCAAGACCGGCCAGTTGGTTTCCGCCCACATTACCGGCGAGGAGGACAAAGAAGTCATCGCCGTTTCCAAAAAAGGGGTGGTCATTCGCACCGAACTTAACAGTATCTCCGAACTTGGCCGAGCAACCCAAGGTGTCCGGGTAATGAAACTTGACCCCGGCGACGCCGTGGCATCAGTGGTGCTGGTCTAGAGATTTAGAGAGGTCCGGGTGAGCGCTTGTTTACAACGCGGTTTTTTTGTTGGCGGCTTGATGTTAAAATAGATTTATTAACGGACAAGCAAATCCAAACAATTTTATGGACCCGCAGACGACCGTCGGCTGTTTTGGCATCCAAGCGGGGATGCGGATTGCCGATTTTGGCTCCGGCTCCGGTTTCTTCACAATTTTTATGGCCAAGTTGGCCGGTCCCGACGGTCTGGTAACGGCGATTGACGTCATGGACTCGGCGCTCGATTCGGTGCGGGCCAAAGCCAAAGCCGAAGCGCTCGACAATATTGACACTATCCGCTCCAACCTTGAACTGCCGGGCAGTTCCGGCTTGGCCGACGGCTCGCAGGATTTGGTTTTGTTGAAAAACGTTCTGTTCCAGACCGAGAAAAAACAAGAGATGCTCGCCGAGGCCAACCGGGTTTTGAAAATTGCCGGCAAATTGGCGGTGATTGACTGGAAAAAAGGCGCCGACGGCTTGGGGCCGCCCGACAAACTCCGGACCGATACCGAGACCATACGCCAATTGGCGGAAAACGGGGGTTTCAATTTCATTGATTTCATTGACGCCGATGTTTTTCATTACGGCATGATGTTTAAGAAAGTGTAATTCGCGCGCGCTATTCGTCAAGTGTATGCAACCGCTATTCGTAAGCGTATGTAACTATGGATAGAACCAAATTGATGATTTTGGGAGGAATTGCCGGAGCTTTGCTTTTGGGGCTTTTGGTTTTTTTCCTGTTCCGGGGTTTGGGCGGAATAACCAAAGCGCCCCAGCCGGTTTATCTCCAATTTTGGGGCGTCTACGACAACCCCAGCTATTACGCCGATATTATCCGGGCTTACGAAAAGATCAACCCGACCGTCCATATCAACTACCGGCTGTTCAGTTTTGCGGATTATGAAAAACAACTGGTTGACGCTTTCGCCGCCGGTACCGGTCCGGATATCTGGCTGATGCACAACACCTGGCTGCCCAAGCACGGTGACAAGATCCAGCCCCTGCCCCAGGCCATTCCCGACCAGAAACAGCCGTTATTTACGATTAAAGATTTCCAGGACCAGTTTATTGATGTAACACTCAACGACCTGACCTTAAGCGACCAGATCTATGCCCTGCCGCTTTATGCCGACACTCTGGCGCTTTACTACAACAAAGAAATGTTTAATACCGCCGGTATCGCCACGCCGCCGGCGACCTGGAATGAATTTAATGACACGATTAAGAAGTTAACCAAGCTGGATAACCGCGGCGGTATCACCCAAGCCGGCGCGGCCCTGGGCACGGCCAAAAACATCAACCGTTCAACTGATATTTTGTCGTTGTTGATGCTACAGAGCGGCGTCCAGATGACTGACGCCGAGAACACGGCGGCAACTTTTGCCAGCGCTTATGGCAGCCAAAGAGTGGGCGAGGTAGCCCTCCAATATTACACTGATTTTGCCAACCCGCTTAAACAGGTTTTCACCTGGGATAACCAACAGCACTATTCGGTGGATGCTTTTGTGGAGGGCCGGGCGGCGATGATGCTAAATTATTCCCATCAAATTTTAACTCTGCGCGCCAAAGCGCCGCGCTTCAATTTCACCATCGCGCCGGTACCGCAGCTTGGCCCGACCGGAGCGGAGGGGCTGGCCGAAACCCAGACCGCCGTCAACTACGCCAATTACTGGGCGCCGACGGTGGCCAAACAATCCAAGAACGCGGTTGAGGCCTGGAAATTTCTAGTTTATTTATCCTCGGCCGAAACCGCCAAACAATACCTGGCCGCTGCCAGCCGGCCGGCCGCCCGGCGTGACCTGATTGCCGCGCAAATTACCGAACCGGAGATCGGCGTCTTCGCCAAACAGGCCTTATCCGCCCGCTCCTGGTATCAGGCGGACAACAATGAAATTGAAGCCATTTTTGCCGAAATGATTGACGACGTTAACTTCGGCCGGGCTTCCATCCGCGACGCCCTGCAGTCGGCGGAAAGCAAAGTAAATGTGTTGATGCAGAAAAACCGACGGTGATGAATAGAAAAAAGTTTTTTACCGCTTTATTTCTCGCTATTGTAGTTCTTGGGTTTTTTGTTGCCGCCGACAGCGCCCGGGCGGCTTTGGTGACTTGCGGGCGGCAATCGGGCACGGCCGCCGAACGGGCGCCTTGCACCACTTGCGATGTTTTTGTTCTAGCCAAAAACGTCATTGATTTCATTATGCTCAAACTGGCGCCGGCAGTGGCAACTTTGATTTTTTTGTGGGCCGGATTTCTGATAATTCTGGGCGGCGCCGATCCGGGGCAAGTAAAGCGGGGAAAAGAAATTTTTTGGCTGGCTGTCAGGGGGCTGTTTATAATCTTCGGGGCTTGGCTGGTAGCCAATACTTTAATTAAATCCTTGGCTGTCAATGACGTTGCCAAAGAATGGTACAAAATTGAATGCAAAGCGCCGGCGATTGTCCCACCCACAGTTCCACCCGTAGTTTCACCCAAGGGGACTTGCGCCGGCGTCCAATGCAGCGACTCTAACTTAAATGTTTGCGGCGATAATTCCAGCGCCAACTGTTCCCAAAACTCGGTTAATTATTGGAACGCTGAAATCCAAGAGGGCGCCCGGGGCAAGCAGATTTGCGGCGGCATTGACACGGTAGCAATGGTCAAAGCTATCATCTCCCAAGAATCAGGCGGCAACACCAGCGCCACTTCCGGCAAGGGCGCTTATGGCATTATTCAGTTAAAACCGGATACTGCCAATCAATTCAAATCCGGCTGCACCACCGACAATATTAACGCTAACTGGCTGACCAATCCCAGAAACATCGCCGCCAGCATCTGCATCGCTGTTAACTATATGAAAAGTCTGGCTGGTCCTTGCGGCTGTGATGTCAGACAAATCGCCGCCGGTTACAACGGCGGGGGCGATAATCAGGGTGCCTGCGATTTGAGCCAAAGTTGCGCCAGCTGTTCAATCTGCGGTAGTGAAAAAACCAGACGTTGGGAATGTCCGTGGGACGGCCCGGACGGCGAGCATAAAACGTGCAACGTTGACCGGACAAATGGCAGCTTTAATGAAACCAGAAAATACGCTCCCAAGGTCTCATATTGCTACAAGCAGTTTTAAGCCGACCCAATGAAGAAAACCTTTTTAATCATTTTACTGATACAGTTCGTAGTTTTAAGTTTTATGCTTATCCAGCCAGTTAAGGCGGCGCCACCGGTTATAGAATTCTTTTACCCCCCCGGGGGCAATGAGGATTTGACGTCGCTGGTTAAATCCATCGCTGGCTGGTTGAGACGGCTGGCTTTTCCAGTGGCGGTGATAGTGATAATTTACGCCGGCGCGCTCCTGCTGTTTAATCAAGGCAACGAAGCAATGATTAAACGCGGCAAAGCCACACTCAAATACGCCCTAATCGGTCTAGCGATAATCCTGATCGGCAGTGGTTTCTACACGTTGATAAAGAGTATTTTGGATTTGGGGAAGAAGTAGTTATAATAATCTAAGTGATTGAAAAACGTCTCAAAACCCGCCTTCCGGTATTTCTGACCGTCGTTCTGATTTTTTTCTTTTTTGCTTTGTTTAGCGGCGCGGCGCGGGCCGATGTGCCCAACGGCTGTGTTGATTTGGATGATGATAACCAAATTAGCGTTGACGAGTGCGCCGATCCCGTCAATGAGGCCTGCGGCGCTGACACCTGCATTTACGGGGAAAACAAGCCCGCAGCTGAACCGGGGTCGGGGCAGTTGCCGGTTGATCAGCCAGACAGTAAAAGTAATAGCCGGGACACTAATCAAAAAACCGGCGGGGCTGACGAGCCGCTGGGGGTGGATTTAACAATCCAGAAGTTGGAGGGTATAATTACCGGTATTGCCTGCTGGACGATCGGGGTGGTGTTTGCGATAATGTTATTGGCGCTAGTCGCCGCCGGCATCCGATTTTTCCTGGCCCAAGGTGATCCGACCAAGCTCGGCGTGGCCCGGAAAAATCTGACCTGGGTGATTGTCGGCATTGCCGTAATCATTGGCACCAATGTAATTATTGCCACTGTTGCCTACTTTATCGGCGCCGATTATTCTTTCATACCTTTGGTGTGTAAGTAGACTGATAGCAAATGAAGTTTTTCAAAAATAAAATTTGGCTGATTCAGCTAATCTTAAACTTAGTCCTACTCGGACTGATTCTAGGTCCAAATATTGGCTTGGCGGTTGAATCATTTTCCGATACTTCCTTGCTGCCTCGTCAAGTTCCCGATATTAGAATTCCCGCAACTCCGGTGTCGGGCGCCAAGCCAATCACCGGTTTGGATCTGTACAGCGCCATTACTGGCATTGCCGGTTTTCTGATTGTGGTCGGCCCGCTCATTTTAGTGGCGGCTTTAATCATCAACGCCGTCACCTTGATGGGCGGCGGCGCCAGCGCCGCCGCCGTCGCCAAAGCCAAACAGGGCTTTTGGTACAGTATTCTGGGCGGGCTGATAGTTTTTGGGGTTGGGGTAATAATTAACACCATAGCGGTAATTGTCAGTGGCCAATTTTTCTGCCGCGTCGGCATTAGCGCCGGGCCGTTTGGCACTTATTGCTTGATTCGCTAAATGAAAACTAAACTGACAACTTTTGTTTTGGTTGGAGTGGTGCTGCCTTGGCTGGTTTTGGCTCAACTGGCGCCCGGAGACCCGGTGACCGGAAGAGAGATTAAGACCTTTCTCAACGACCTCGGCAACTTTCTGGTTTTTGTCGGCATCGCCGGGGCGATTATTACCCTGATTATTTCCGGCATTATGTATTTTACTTCGGGCTTTAAAGCCGAATCAGCCAAAAAAGCCAAAGAGCTGTTCAAAAACGCCGTCATTGGGATTTTGATAATTTTGGCTTCCGGGGTTATAATCAACACCATAGACGTGATTATCAGGCGGGAGTTTTTCCAATAAATTTTCAACATTAATTTTGACAGAAAAGGAGGTGTCGTATGGATACTTTTAGAAAAATTGCCAAAGTAGCAATACCGGTGACACTGGTGGTGGTGCCTTTGCTGACCCTAGCAGTGGTTTTGCCGCAGCCGACAGTGCCGGTCGGCGGCACCGGCACCAATCTGGCCGAATTGGAGCAAATCATTCGCCAAGTTGCCAGGTTCCTGATCATTGTCAGTATCGTGATTGCCGTGGTGTTTATCATTTTGGGCGCGATTTTCTGGATGTCTTCGGCCGGTGACGATAAGCGGGCCGAAAAAGGCAAAGCCTGGATTAAGAACGGCCTCTATGGGGCGGTGATCGTTTTTGCTATCGGTGTAATTCTACAGACGATCGCTGGTGTGGTTGCCCGGACCTTCTTCAGTTAGTTTCAGCTGGTTTTGATTTAGTGCAGACCCCGACGCGAGTCGGGGTCTGCCGTTAGAATGATTTATTTATTTATTGCTCTGGAAGTTTTTTTAGTGATGATTTTGTTGCTGACTCTGGCGTCTTTGATTTTGATTTTTATTTCCGGTTTCGTCTCTTCAGGGTTGGGTGCGCCCTACGTGCCGGCGCGCCGGCAGGCGATAAAAGCGGCCTTAAGTTTTGGCGGAGTCCAGAAATCGGATATTTTTTACGATCTAGGCTGCGGCGACGGGCGGGCGCTGATTTGCGCCGTGAAAGAATTCGGCGCGCGGAAAGCGGTTGGTTACGAAAAATCGCTTTGGCCGTATCTGAAAGCGAATTTTCTGATAAGGCGCTTGAAACTGCGGGAGCGGGCAAAGATTTTATATAAAAACTTTACGGCGGCGGATTTGGGCGAAGCGGCGTTTGTTTACATTTATTTATTTCCCAAAATAGTTAGCCGGCTGGCTTACAAATTTGAGCGGGAGGGCAGGCCGGGTTTGAAAATTTTAAGTTTGGACTTCCCGATTGATATTCAAAAACACCCCAGCATTAGTTTGCTCAAAACCGGCAAAATCGCTAAAATGACCGCGTATCTGTACGAGAAAATTTGACGCGGGTATGGTGAAATGGCAGACACGCATGGTTTAGGGCCATGTGGGCGCAAGCCCGTGGAGGTTCAAATCCTCCTACCCGCACAAATGAACTGCTTCATTTGGGCGAGGATTTGAAAGGCGGAGCGATGTCCCGAGTGCATTGGGCGCGAGGGACCGCGAGCCGGGGTCGCGGCCGAACCGCCGGAAGGCGGTGAGAGCTGTGACCAAATCCTCCTACCCGCACAAGCCAGAAAAGGTGTCACGGAAAGAGAAAAGTAAAACTTGATTATTTCTTTTCCGGGGTTATAATAAAACTATAATGAAAAAACTAAAAATAAATATTAAAACTGACTATGGTATTTTTGAATGCGTATTTGAACCTGATGAAGTCGGTTATGTTGTTACTTGCCTTTCCGTTGAAGGAGTTGTCAGTTGGGGGAAGAACCTATCAGAAGCAAAAAAAATGGCCAAGGAAGCCGTTGAACTGTGTATTGAAGCAAAGGTTCAGGAAAATATAGGCAAAGGAAAAGCGGCCCGACCGGTTATTGGTAATAGGCTAACTTTTAGATAAGCGTGAGTATTCTTCCAAGCCTTACTGCTCGAGCTTTAGTTAATATACTTATTAAAGCAGGTTTTGTTGTTACTCGTCAAAAAGGCAGCCACCTATTTCTTAAGAATTTTCTTACCGGCAAAGTAACATCTGTACCGATGCACACCGGATTTGTTAAGAAAGGAACTTTCGTCAAAATCATCAAACAAGCCGGATTTACTCTAAAAGGGTTTTTGAAATTTTATAAATAGGTAAATTTTCGCACGCACGACCATGAATAGAAAAAGAGCCTGCAACTCCGAAGAGATGCAGGCTCGTGGTGATGGGCCGAGTCAGAACATGAACTCAAGCTCGATAACGTCCTTGTCTTTGCGCAGACAGACGACGTAGCCATCACTCTGCTTTTCGAGCAAGCGTCGCAGAAGCTTGAGTGCTTTCCGCACCACCTCGATGTTCACGCGAATGTCGGGCAGTTCTTTGATCTTCTCGAGATCAGCGATGTTCTGACCCGACAGGTGAACCACGACCGAGGACACGGGAGCGTCTTGTCTCGGTTCACGCCGACCTAGTGTCAGGATGAGCTCAGCGGGAATCTCGCACTCGAGGGCCTTGGAAATTTTCTCCAACATCAGACCTCCGGGGCGATAAGTTCCTTGCTCAATTCTCGATACTGTAGCGGGGGTCGTACCGGCTTTCTCCGCAACTTGCGCTTGACTGAGCCGAAGCCCCAATCGTTTGGACAACTACTCCAGCGGATTGCGGACGGTGGGGAATAGAGACGGGGATTTGTAGTTGGAATAAAAAGTGTTTTTTGATTGATTCCCATCAGCCGTGGTAATGATTCTGCGCAGCCAAGTTTTCATTGAGCCGTCGGGTTGAGCGTCGTAAACGTGTGGCCCGTCAATTATCACCCGGCGGCCATCGCTTTGACCGAAAATTTCAAATGATAGCGAAGCGCCGGTTACCTCGCTCTGAATTAAAATCGGGCCGGGAGAGTCGTTTTTGAATCTGAAATCGCTGACGCCCGGATAAATCGTGGCGTCAAATCCTTGAGGATTGTAATATCTAACCGGCAGAGAGTGGGCGTGCCGTTCCAGTATCGGCAAGCCGGCGGCCAGAGCCGCCCGGAACAACGTAGTGGAAACCTGACATAAACCGCCACCGTATTCCGGAATCAGTTTTTGGTTTTTAATTACCAGTTCGGCCTGATAGCCGGTGGAGGCGGTTACCTCATCCAGCCAATTATTGAAGGAAAATTCCTCGCCCGGCGCGACAATAATGCCGTTGAATCTAATTGAACCGATTTTAATGTTGTGAATACGCGGGTCGGGCGAGCCGGCAAAATTTGATTGGCCGCCGCCAAGCCGGCTGGTTATGCCCAACGCTTGGAGCTTGTCCAGAGAAATTGGCGGTTCCTGCTCTTCAAAAACCGCCACTGCCGAATTATTGCCCTTGTTTAAAGCGACGAAGATACTTACCAGCGTTTTTTCAACATTTAGTTCGCGGCCCGGAATGGCCGGTTTGATTTCTTTAAGCCGTTCATTGATAACCGCTAACCGGGCATCGGTTGGCGACCGGTCTAGCCGGCGGGCCAGTGCGGACAAAAACTTACCGGCCCGGTCGGAATCAACCAAAAATTCCCATCTTTGGGTCCAATCGCGGAAATAGACGCTGACCCAAGTCCGCAGAATTTCTGCAGGAATAATGGAAATGCCCGCGGCCGTTTCCAGCTTAAAATCTTCATTGACTGCGGTGGCAATAGGCGGTTTAGGATTCTTTTGATTAATACCGGCGGTCAGCTGGCCTATTTCGGCGTTGAAATAGCCGGCGCTCAAAAAGAGTATCAGAAAATAGGAAAAAACCGCGGCCGCCGCAGTTATGGCGGCGAATTTCAGATTAAACCGAATCATCATCTCACTATAGCAAAGTTACAGACGGTAAAAAACGGCGACACCCGGTTTTTTCAACCGGGTGTCGCCGTTGGCCAATCCCACCACCAACCCCGCTGGCGGGATTGGCCATCCTTGATTAAGACGAAATTTTAAGTTTTTTGGTTTTTACCCTTTTGGGCAAACGCAAAGTCAGAATGCCGTTTTTCATCGTGGCTTTGGCCCGGTCGGAATCAATCTCTTCCGGCAGGATGATGGAACGGGAAAACGCTCCCCAGTGCAGCTCTTGGTGATAGTAATCCCCGGTTTTAATCTTTTCTTCCCGCTGGCGCGAACCTCTTATCGTCACCATATCTTTGGTTAATGAGATATCTAAATCATCGGGACTGACTCCGGCGATGGTTGACCTGACGACAATGTCGCCGTTTTCCTGATAAACGTCAACTGTCAGCTGGCCTTCGGTTTCCGCGCCGCCCTTGCCTTTCTTGCTGACGGCCAGAGTCGCCTCGATATCGGATTGTTCGTCAAAAAAATCGGTGTTCATCAAAATAATTATACCACTTCCCCGCCCCGCCGGTTATTAACATCAACCCGTCAGCACACCATCCGCCGCCGAAGCCTGGCAAAAAGGACAGAAATCAAAATCAGCAGGATTATCACCGCTTGGCTGGAGTACAAAAATCCTTGCGACTGATTGTTGGCGGTCAGGAGCGCGATGTTGAAAACAAAGTGAGCGAAGGTCGCCGCCGCCAGACCGAAGATGATTAATTTGCGGCTGTGCTGGCGATAAAACCAGGCTAAACCCAAAAAGTAACCCAGCAAGGCCGAAGAAACGGCATGCAGCAGGGTCGCCCCGGCAAACCGCAGAAACCAGATTTGGGCGGTAGCGCTGATGCCGTTGGGAATGGTCTGAAACAGCACCAGTACATTTTCAATGGCGGCAAAACCCAGAGCGGCCGAGATCATATAAATCATGGCGTCGGTGGGTTCATCAAAGTCCGGGTTGTTCAGCACCGCGAATTTAACGGCCAGATATTTTACATACTCTTCCACAAAAGCCGCCCAGACGAAAAAATAGCCGGAAAAGGAGGGGTCATAACCCGGTTGGAAAAATTGCACCGCCCGGGAAAAAAGATATTGGGCAATTATCGCTAGCGGCGCCATCAAGACGCCGGCCGCCAGCGTTTTGGCAATGAGTGATTTCGGTTCCGGATGGCAGTCTTTGCGGAGATAATAAATCAGCCAAAGCAAACTGGGCAAAAAGCCGGACAAAATTAAAACCAATATGAGACCGAAACTCACCCCCTAATTATATCACCCGGGCCAGTTTTCCACTATTAGTAATTTTTTCCCGGACCAGTCGGGCAGGAAATTGGTGTAAATTTCTTCGGTGACGAAGGGCATAAAAGGGTGGAGCAGTTTTAAGGAAGTAAGCAAAAGATAGGCGAGAGTATTTTTAGTGCCCTGATCGTCTTTGTTTTTGCTTTCCTCTAGGTACTGGTCGGCGACTTCATGCCAGATGAAATGGTAAACAGCATTGGCCGCCGAGGCGAATTCATATTCCTCAATTTTAATCGCTGTTTGTTTGGCTAGTTGATTGATTTTTTCGACAATTTCACTGTTTGGGTTTTCAAGCCGCCAATCATAGTCCGGGCCGAGTTTAGTCAGAACATAGCGGCTGATATTCCATAATTTATTGGCGAATTTTTTGCCCATGACCATCAGGTCTTCGCCAAAACGCAAGTCCTGCAGGCCGGCGGCTTGGGAAGCCAAGCCAAAACGCAGAGCATCGGTGCCGTATTTTTCAATTAGTTTAATCGGGTCAACGCCGGTTCCCAGCGACTTTGACATCCGTTTGCCCGCTTTGGTTAAAACCGTGGCATGGATGTAAATATTTTTGAACGGAACTTGGCCGGTCAGTTCTAAACCGGAAAAAATCATCCGCACCTGCCATAAAAACAAAATCCCCCGGTCGGAGGTAATGAAATCCGTAGGGTAGTAATCTTGATAATCTAACTCGGCTTGGTCGGGCCAGCCCAAAATGGCGAACGGCCAAAGCGCTGAAGAAAACCAGGTGTCCAAAACGTCTTCTTCTCCCTCAATCGGAATTTTATGACCCCACCACAGCTGACGGGAAACATTCCAATCCCGCACTTTACTTAACCACTCGCGATATGGACCTTCCCAGCGCGCTGGATTTATACGGACCTGCCCGTTATCTAATGCTTGTCGGGCCAGCCGCGCCAACTCCTTCATTTTTAAAAACCACTGTTTGGAGGGAAGCGGCTCAATTACTGAATTACAGCGCTCACAGCGGCCGACATTATGTTCGTATTCTTCGGTTTTTTCCAGTAATCCCAATGATTCCAGATCGGTAACGATTTTTTCACGGGCTTGACTGGTTTTCAATCCCTGATAGCGCCGGCCGGCATTTTCATTCATCCGGCCGTCTTCGCCGATGACCTTTAGCAAAGACAGGTGGTGACGCTCACTGATTTCAAAATCAGTTAAATCGTGCGCCGGAGTAACCTTAATAATGCCGGTGCCGAATTCTGGGTTAACCGCCTCATCGGCTACCACCAAAATCCTAATCGGCTTTTTTTGCGGCGGCTGATCGGCGGGGAGAGTATTATCAACCGATTCAATTTCCAGTTCCTTGCCGATATAGGCATGATAACGCTTATCATCCGGATGGACTGCCAAAGCGGTGTCGCCCAGTTTGGTTTCCGGCCGGGCGGTAGCCAGAGTGAACGGACCGTATTTGATGAAATAAAGTTTCCCTTTTTCCGGGACATAATTCACTTCTAAATCCGAAATGGAAGAAGCGCAGCGCGGGCACCAATTAATCACCCGTTCGCCTTGATAAATCCACCCCTTATCCCAGTAGTGCCGGAAAGCCGCTTTGACCGCTTGCTGATAATCCAAATCCATGGTGAATTTAAGCCGCGTCCAGTCAACGGATAATCCGAGTTTTTTGAGCTGTTCCAAAATAATTCCGCCGTATTTTTCCTTCCACTGCCACATGCGCTCCAAAAACTTCTCCCGGCCCAAATCATGACGGGTCAGTCCCTCCTTGGCCAATTGTTTTTCTACCACGTTTTGAGCGGCGATGCCGGCATGGTCGGTGCCCGGCAGCCATAAAGTTTTATATCCCTGCATCCGTTTCAGCCGGACAATAATATCCTGCAAGGTCAACTCTAACGCATGACCCATATGCAGTTCGCCGGTAATATTGGGTGGAGCGATACAGGTAACGAATTTCTTAACCAGCTTGCCATGAGCCGGTTGAAAGGGCAATTTATCCGGATTAAAAAAACCGCTCTCTTCCCAGAGCTTATAGATGCGGTCTTCAGTTGCTTTTGGGTCGTAGGCCTTGGCGATTTCTTTCATATTTCAATTTTAGCACAGTTCCCAATTAGCGTCGGCTTTGACTTTCTGCCAGCCCAGTTTTACGCTTTTAGTTTTTAGTTTTACGCTTTGAAAGTATCCCGCCAAAGCGATCATAACGGCATTGTCGCCGGTGTATTCCAGTGGTGGCACTAGAACGGGTAACCCTGACCCCTTTCCGGCGGCGGTCAAATTTTCCCGCAGGAGTTTATTGGCCGACACGCCACCCGAGAGCATCACGGTTTTTACTTTGTATTCTCTCGCGGCGCGCATAGTTTTGGCGATTAGCACGTCCACGATGGCGGCTTGGGCCGAGACGGCAATGTCGGCGACGGTTTGCTTCCCCACTTTTTTCAAACTCCGCACCAGATAGAGAACGGCGGTTTTCAGTCCGGCGAAGCTGAAGTTATAGTCCTTGGAATAAAGCATCGGGCGGGGGAGTGAAAATTTAGCGGCGTCTCCCCTACTGGCTGTTTTGGAAATTACTGGCCCCCCGGGATAGCCCAGTTTCAAAATCCGGGCAATCTTATCAAATGCCTCCCCCGCCGCATCGTCCACTGTTTCTCCTATCAGTTTATATTTCCCATAACCAGACATCAGTATTAGTTGGGTATGTCCGCCGGAGACGATTAGGCAGAGAGCGGGGAACGAGTTATTGCTTTTAGCTTCTAGCTTATAGTTAATTCGAACTGATTTCAGCCAGTTGGAGTAAATATGCCCTTCTATATGATTGACGGCGATCAGTAGCTTATTTTCTTTTTCCGCCAGGGCGTTGGCAAAATTCACGCCGCGCCACAAAGCGGGCGACAGTCCCGGACCGGCGGTGACGGCAATCAAGTCAATCTTCCCCATCTTAACTTTAGCCGCCTTCAGCGCCTGCGCTAAAACCACCGGTAAGTTTTTCTCATGCTCCCGCGCCGCCAGATGCGGCACTACCCCGCCATAGGGAGCGTGGAGCTTGACTTGCGATGATACTACACTACTTTTGATTTTTGCCTTTTGATTTTTGACTTCCAGGACAGCGACCGCCGTCTCATCGCAGGAGGTTTCAATGCCAAGGATTAACATAGCCGTTTTCTAGCATTTTTCTTGCTTTCCGGCAATTTCGGGATATAATTTATTCTGTTGCTGAAGCTGAGTAGGTGTGAGGGCCCCGTCGTCTAACCTGGTTTAGGACGCTTGGTTTTCATCCAAGAAATCACGGGTTCGAATCCCGTCGGGGCTGCGAGTAACCTAAAAACCGCCTTACAGCAGTTTTTAGGCGTAAATTATTTTGGGGGCTATTTCGCCAGTTCCACTATCTCTTTGAAAATCTCCGGCTGGGTTTGGGCCAGTTGAGACAATATCTTGCGGTCCAGCTCAATGTCGGCCTTTTTTAAGCCGGCGATGAATTTGCTGTAAGAAATCCCGTTTTGGACGGTAGCGGCGCCGATCTGAATTTGCCACAGCCGGCGAGCATAACCCTTCTTTTTGCGCCGGTCGTTAAACTGGAATTTCCAAGCATGGAGCAGGGCTTCTTTGGCTTGCCGGTACTTGGATTTGCGCGTCCACATAAAACCCTTTGCGTGCTTGAGCAAATTTTTCCGGCGTTTATTGGCAATGGTTCCGCGTTTGACTCGGGGCATTATGGATAGCTTACTAGCTGGTTAGCTTCTTAGCTTATCAGGTGGCTTCTAATAAGTTAATCAATTAGAAACTTGTAAGATTATACGGCATTAAATTTTTTATATCTTTCAAATTGGTTTTGGTCAGTGGTTTTTCACTGCGCCGTCGCCGGCGCTCACCGCCAGTGTCCTTAGCGTTAAAATGGTTAATACCAACCGACCGGCGGCTAATTTTGCCGGTGGAGGAAAACTTGAACCGCTTCAAAGCGGATTTTGAGGTTTTGAGTTTCATTATTCTATTTCTTCTCCGGCTTGATCAGTATTCCCAGCCCGCCGGGGAATCTTTTAATTGGGTCATCAGTGCCAAAGGGCCGGGAGATTAATTTCGTAAATTCTTCCAGTTTCTTGCGGCCCAAGTCGGCCATTTGCTTCTCCCGTCCACGCAGAGTCAATTCCAGCCGCACCCGGTAACCTTTCTGTAAAAATTTATCGGCTTGGCCGGCGCGGATCAACAAATCATGCTTTTCGGTTTTAAAACCGATTTTCACCGTTTTTACCTCTTGGGCAGTGGACTTGCCCGTCTTTTGCCCCCGTTCTTTCTTCTCTCTCTGGTACAGATACTTACCATAATCCATGATTTTGACAAGGGGCGGTTTGGCTTGCGGCCCGACTTCCACCACATCAAACCCGCGCTCTTCGGCCAAACGGAGAGCTTCATAAGTCGGCATCGTGCCCAGCGCCTTGCCGTCGTCGGCGATCACCTGCACCTCCGGCACGCGTATCTGGTGGTTTATTCTTAGTCGTTTCTGGAAGTGTTTGGGCGGCATTAAGTATTTTCCATTCTAAAACACTTTGGCGCTAAAGACAAACTTCTCCCAACAGCAATTATTGGTGGACCTGACCCGATTCGAACGGGCGACCTCTTCGATGCCATCGAAGCGCTCTAACCAGCTGAGCTACAGGCCCCTCACACCTACCCGGTTTTAAGCGGCAACTTTTTGTTCTTTTAATTTTTCGGTAGAGGGAATCGTTTTACCATTTTCCCTCGCCCACCCCAAAAAAGTATCAGCTTTCCAAGCATACTCGTCATTTTCCGCCATGCCTTTTTGCCGTAATTCGGCGTTTAGGATAAACGGCATGATTTTTTCCACAGTCAGCCGCTCCTTCGGTTTTTCTAAGCCAGCCGCTTCGTTTCTGTCTAAATTCTTCCGATTCCATTGGCCGATCAGACGCATAATCTCCAATTCTTCCTTGGACCGGGCAACGCTGATTTTTTCGATAGTTTCAATTGGCATGGGCTAATTATCCAATATTCTTTTCCCTTCTTCAAGTCGAACACCGATTATTCCCGTTTAACATCGGCACCGACAACTTTTAATTTTTCTTCCAAATTTTCATAACCCCGGTCCAACTGTTCAATATTATCAATAACACTGCGGCCTTGGGCCGCCAAAGCGGCAATTACCAAAGCCATGCCGGCACGAATGTCGGGGCTAACCAAATGCGCGCCGTACAGTTTGGATGGGCCGGCGATTAACACTCGATGCGGGTCACACAACACTAGCTGGGCGCCGAGGGCTCTTAGTTGGTCGGTGAAATGCAGCCGCGATTCAAACATTTTTTCATGAAACAAAAACTGCCCCGGCGATTGCGTAGCCAATACCACCATCACGCTCATCAAATCACTCGGAAAACTCGGCCAGGGGTCGTCGCTTAGAATCTGGATGTGATTGGCGTGATGATTTTTGTCAGTAACCGCCCGGTAGTTTTGACCATCTTTGATAATTTTTCTTCCAAATTTCCGAAAAGCGTCAAAGATTATTTGATATTCCCCGCCGTTGCCTGCCCGGACTTTTACTTGGCCGTCGGAAATTGCCGAAATTACCAGCGCGCTGCCTATTTCCATATAATCCTCGCTGATTTTATGTTTGACTTTTTTGAAATTTTCTGTGCCGATGACCTTAAGCAAATTAGTGCCCAAACCGCTGATTTGAGCACCAGCTTTTTGCAGGGCTTGACCCAGACCGACTACGTGCGGTTCGCAAGCGGCGTTTTTGATGATTGTCTTGGCCGGTCTGGCCGCGGCCAGAATTAAAGCGTTTTCGGTGGCAGTAACGCTCGATTCCGGGAGCCAGACCAAAATTGGCGACTGTTTGCGATAAATCTTGGCTGGCAAGACAATTTCGTTGGCGGAAATCTTGGCGCCGAAAGCTAAAAATGCTTCAAGGTGAGTGTCAATCTTCCGAGCACCGATTTTGTCGCCGCCGCTACGCGGGATACTGACTCGGCCATGAAGAGCTAATAGAGGTGCCAAAAACAAAAGCGAGCTCCTGACTTTTGACGACGGCTCCGGCGGCAGAACAGAGCCGAGCTTTTTTGACGGAGTAAAAGAAAAAAGATTTTTTCGGCCCTTAATTTTCACCCCCAGCGACCGGGCGATGGCCAGCATCACCTTAACGTCTTCAATCTCCGGGGCATTAACCAAAATCAGACCCTTTTTGAAAAGCAAAGAAGCGGCAAGCAGAGGCAGAACCTCATTTTTGTTGCCGGATGGCCGCCAGACGCCGGTTAATTTTTTCCCGCCGTTGATTATGAGCCGTGCCATAAAACGTTTGAAAAATAGCACAAAAGTGGTAAAATTACAAAGTTAATCGCCCCCATCGTTCAACGGATAGGACAAGGGTTTCCTAAACCTTAAATCCAGGTTCGATTCCT
>JBBTYI010000018.1:0-5157 GCA_038061865.1 Patescibacteria group bacterium
GGTATGGAAACACTGGCTCGCCGCGCACAGCGCGGCTCGCCAAGCGCAGGTTCGAGCCAAAGATTTCTTTGGCAGCAACCTTTTTCTCCAAAAGGTTGCTATCCCTTGCGATTTTGACGAGGTTTGAAGCGACTTTTATCCATTCTTTCATCGGTTCGAGCCAATCCTGCGGCAAAGAAACAAATATTCTATTAAAGAAAGATTTTACGACAGCGGCCCTCACAAACATATCGGCTTTTATATCGGTGCTGGCCAAGCGATCAGCAATTCATATAAATTAGGATGGCCGGTAAAACATCACTGGACTTTCGGCCCTAAAAATGATAAAAATTATAGGCGCGTCCTCGTCCAAATCTGGTGGCATAAGAAATTAGATATTTCTTGACCACTAGACTCATAAAATTATATAATTTTATCAATGGCGGCTAGTAAAAAAATAAAAATAAACGTAGAAACATCATATGGAGCCTTTAATGTCGTCCTAGAACCCGAACCTGATATGGGCGGATACATGATTACCGTCCCTAAAAGGCCCGATGTTATTTCCTGGGGTAAAACACTAACTCATGCTAAACGTATGGCCAGAGAAGCAATTGAGTGCTCCATTGAAGGAGAAGTTCTAATTGCCGCTGAAAAAGAAAGGATAATCACTATTCATAAACAGCGAATTCATGCATGAGTATAATTCCAATACTTTCTGCTCGCGAAGTACTTCGTAGACTTTTACGCGCCGGATTTAGAATCGTTACTTCTAAAGGAAGCCATATAAAACTCTTCAACCCCATAACCGGCAGACGAACCGAAATTCCAATGCATCCCGGTGATTTGGGCCGCAAGCTGATTACCAAAATTATTAGACAATCCAGTGTCTCTATACGAGAATTTTTAAAACTATGACTTGTATGACTTGACTGATAAATACTTGCCGGAGTAGCCCCGACGTCAGAAGTCGGGGAGTCGACCGAAACGTCGGCTCTTAGTATTTCTCAGGAAAGAGCATTGGCGAAGCCTGCGCCGGAGTAACTCAGTGGTAGAGTTGGCAGGTACCCCTGCGGGACGAGGCTGACACCAGGGCACGGTTTCCCGCAGAGAATGCCCGATACCCGCTCGCGCCGCTATTCCTCGTTACTTCATTGGATAGGGTGCTTGGCGCCCGACCCAAGTGCTTGGCGATTACCGAGGTGGTCTCTCCCTGCGCGAGGTCTCGGCTTACCTCCTCACGCTCGGCGAATGAGAGCCGCCGGTATTGTGTTGTGGTGCGCATACGGATATATTATATTCATATCCGTTGCGTTAAATTATTGAACCGAAGTAGTTATTTTTGGTACGGTGTCTTGATGATAAATTTCCACAACACGAAACTTAAAAAAATATTAGACAGCATGTTGCCGTTGTAGCTCAGTGGTAGAGCAACTCCATGGTAGATTTCTGCCCGCTGACGAGGTAACTTGTCAGTGAAGCCCGAATTACGGTTAAAGGCACTGGCACAGTGTTCAGACCGTAGCCGCTTAGCGGCTCGAACGACTGACAGGGGGTCCCGCCACACGGCGGGATAAGATACAGTCTAGTCCTCCAATAAGGTGCTAGATTAAAATGGAGGTAGCGATGAAGGAGTAGGTCGTCGGTTCAAATCCGACCAACGGCTCATGTCACAAGAAAATTTGATAAAATTGAACTGCGGTAAGTGCAAGCGGCTGAATTACTATTCCAGCAAGAATAAAAAGCTGGTGACGCGGACGATTGAAATGAAAAAGTTTTGCAAGTGGTGCCGGGCGCACACGTCGCACAAAGAAGCCAAGAAATAATTCTTGGCGCCGGGAGCGTCGTTCAATGGCAGGACTGCGGCCTCCAAATCCGCGAACGTGGGTTCGATTCCTACCGCTCCCGCAAAAATCAAAATCCCCGCCTCGGCGGGGATTTTGATTTAGAAAGCTTCTACTTTTAATTTCCTAAGTTTTGGTTCGGTAAGCTCAAGGGGTTTTTCGATTTGGTTCATCAGCGATTCCACATCTTCAGTTTTATATAGCCGGTAGTTGTTGACCGGATGGCGATAAGCGACTAACTGGCCTTTTTTGTCCCAGTTGCGGACTGTCAAGGGGGTAACCCCGACAATTTTAGCGACTTCGTTAACTGTGAGATATTTTTTCGGCATCACTTTTTTCTTTCTGGTTTTACGGCTAACCCTTATCTACTTTAATAGTAAAATTGATTGAAACACAGAGTTTTTCTTAATAAGTTTTAACATTTAAGGTAATTTTTAGTAACCTAGAAATTATTAATGTTTTATATGATTTAATAGGTATTATTATCAAACTATCTTTTTGCTTACTGAACTTCACTGCCACTAACGGTTTATGCCACTGTCCTTATTTTAGCACTAAAGTCTTTTGATTACGCCAGAAAGTTATCCACAAAATACAAACGGACGGCTTTATAATTGATTTGTATCAGATATGGCATCCGAGTGCATATCCGATAAGCCTCCAGAATCGTTCAAATGAAACTCGCGTCTGAAGAAAAAAAATATATTACCCTGCAGGATGCCGCTAAACTTTGCTCCTATTCACCGGAGTATTTAAGATTACTTGCCCGCCAAGGAAAAATATTTTCCAAGCGCATCGGCCGTAACTGGTATACGACCGAAGAAGCAATTCACGATTATATCGCCAGACAAAGCTTGACCATTGTTATCCCTAAAAGCGTTTTGACTGCCAGCGAGGCCGGACCGGAGCTTGTCGGACAAGTAAAAATCGGGCGCGGCGCCGGCAGTGAGACCACGGCCGGCAGTCCGGCGATTGAATTGATTTCCAGCCAAGAAAAAGAAATCGCCTTGGCCGAGCGGGAAGCGCGCAATGAAAAAATTCTGGAGCAAATCAGAACCAACCTGGATAAACTGGCGCAAGCCGGTGAGCAGCGCGAGACCGCCGTTGAATATTCCGTGCCAATCACGATAGTGCCGGAGCAAGTGACGCTGGCGCTGGAAAAAATTTCGGAAAACCTCAAACAGCTATCTTCCATCCAAAATCTCCAAATCCAACAGATTGAAATGCAAAAGCAAGCGGTAGCGGAAAAAATTGTCGTGCCGCCGATTGACGAAGCCAAAATCCAGCAAGCGATTGACAAAACGGCGGAGCGAACCGAGAAAATTTTGGAAAAAATTCAGCAGGGCTTAGTCCAGCTGGTGGCCAACCGGATGGCCGAGTCAGCCACCCCAGCGCCGCAAATTATTCGGGTCGAGAACACCCCTCAAGACCAAAGTGAAATTAAAAAATCGTTAACTAAGATCAGCGAGAACCTGAAGCAACTGTCGATCATTCAAAGCTTGCAGTTAAAGCAGATTCAGCTCCAGCAGCAGGCGTTTGACGACGCCATCATCCAAAATCTGGAAAGGCAAAATCAACTGGCCGGCGTCGACAGCAATCCGACGCCCCCGCTAGCGCAGGTAATCAATCAGGATTTCCTTTCCGGCCGCACCGATCAGATATTGGAAAAAATCCATTCCGCCGTGGACAAACTGGTGGGAGCGCAGATCGAGCAAGGACAAAAGTTTGAAGCGCGTTTGGCCGAAACGCAGAATCAAACTGATAACCGGATTTCCGAAGCGATAAATCAAATTGCCGAAACCCAACGGCACACTTATCGGGAGGAGCCAGCGCCCAGCCCAGTCGAACCACCTCCCACTCCAAAAATCTTTCACAGCCAAACCTCGGTTTATGAATCCGTTCCGCCGCCAGTCCCAACCGCGCGCATCAGGCAGCAGCTGGAAGAATTTCTGGCAGTACAGAGTCGCAGTTTTAGCCATCGCTTTAAGCGGCTGAACTATTTGAGCAGTCAGCAACTGGCGCATCCGCGGCGAGCGCTGGCCGTTGCCATCATAGCCATCGTTTCAATTTTTATGCTCTGGGGCGGCTCGGCCTTTGGCCGCTTCAACGACATGGCGCGCGCCGTCGGAGATTACTTCAGAGACGCCGATACCTTGCAGGGACATTTCACCGGCACGCACGCCAACGAAGTCCTGCTTTTGGATAAGTCGGGAAATATTTCTATCTACGGCCACATTGAAACGCAGGGACAGTTTCGCTCTTTTGCGCCGGACGGCACGGCACCGATAGTAGTTGACTCAACCACGCTAGTTGACAACCTCAACGCCGAATACCTTGACTCGCTGGCTTCTAAAGATTTCACCCTGGCCTTCGTCACCAAAAACGGCAACGTCACTTACAGCGATGTTTATCTCAAAGGCAAGGTAGAAGTCGGCAAAACGCTGCAAGTCAAAGGCCCGGCCGACTTTTTGGATAATCTGAACATCGCTACCGGCAATCTCAAACTCGGCGCCGGCACGATTGAGATTAACAACCGCTCGCTCATCAAAAACCTCAACGCCGAATTTTTCCAAAGCAAGGTGCCGCAGGATTTCACCCTTGACTATATCGTCGGCAACGGCAATGAAACCAACAAAATTGCCTTTTTTAACGGCGGGCTTTACGGCGGCGCCGGGGCGTTCAGCTCATTGGGTGTGGCCGGTGACGTCAGCATCGGCAATGTAGAAAAATCCGAAAATTCCCGCTTTGAAGTTTATGCTAAAAAGTTCCGGGTGGACGCCACCGGCAACTTAACCACCGGCCGCAGCGTCAGCACCGGCTATCTGTCGGTCAGCACCGGCGTTACTTCCAACCTAATTGCTTCCGGTTCTTACGATCTAGGTTCGGCGGCCGCCCCCTGGGACGAATTAATTGCCACCAGCGGCAGTTTCAGCACCTTCACCGCCACTGGCAATGTCAATTTTGCCGGCGTAACCAGCGCCTCATTTGTCATCAATAACGATAATATCAGTTCCGACTCGGAAGACGCTTATCTGGCGTTTGATCGCGGCACTCAAAGCAACAGCAACGCTCCCAATGCCCGCCTGATCTGGGATTCTGCCAGCGACAATTTTAATTTTAACTTTCCGACCGAGACGCAGGGCACGGCTTCGGCTTCCTATTTTCTGACCGGCAACACTCTCCAAGTTGGGGGCTTTGCTTCAGCCGCTTATTCAAGGTTCGGCACTTCCACTACCGGCTACTCTTCTTTTCTTTCTGCGGCCAATGACCTTCTAATTACCGGCAATCTTGAGATAGACTCCGAGGTCTTCTTTGACTCCGCCGCCTCCATCTC
>JBBTYI010000019.1:0-34728 GCA_038061865.1 Patescibacteria group bacterium
TGGTGGACCGGGGGAGAATCGGACTCCCGACCTCCGCTTTGCAAAAGCGGCATTCTGCCACTGAACTACCGGCCCAAAAAGCGCTCTGTGCGCGCGCCAGGGATTGAACCTGGGACCTTTCGCTTATCAGACGAATGCTCTACCACTGAGCTACGCGCGCAAAATTTACTCTGTTAAGATATCAGAAAACCTGCTATAAATCAAAGGTGTCAGAAGGCCATATTTTTGCGGATCTAAACAACAAACAAATTGAAGCGGTGCGGGCCACGGAAGGCCCGGTTTTGATTTTGGCCGGGGCGGGCTCGGGGAAAACTCGCGCCCTAACTCACCGGATTGCCTATTTGATCGCCACCGGAGTTAAACCACATAATATTTTAGCCATCACTTTCACAAATAAAAGCGCCGGCGAAATCAAAGAACGCGTTCACAAGTTGCTGGCAGCTAGCAGTCAGAAGCTGGTGGCTACGCCAGTTATGGGCACCTTCCACTCCATTTGCTTGCGCATCCTGCGCCAAGACATAGACAAGCTTGATTACCAGCGCAATTTTGTCATTTATGATGAGGACGACCAGCTAGCGTTAATCAAACGGGTGATGACCGATCTGGATATCAGCGTAAAAAAGTTTAACCCCAATTCAATGCTCGGCAAAATATCCCAGTTGAAAAGCGAATTGACCGGCGCTCCGGAATTTGCCGAGTCGGCCAAAGAATATTCGGCTAAAATTTTAGCGCAGATTTACACCTTCTATCAGTTAGCGCTCAAACGCAACAACGCCGTGGATTTTGATGATTTGATTATGCTCTGCGTGGAACTATTCAAAAAACAGCCCCAGACGCTGGCGAAATATCAGGATATTTTCAAATACATTTTGGTGGACGAGTACCAGGATACGTCGCATTTTCAGTATGTTTGGGTGAATCTGCTGGCCAAACAACATCGCAATCTGTTCGTAATCGGGGACGACTATCAATCCATCTATGCCTGGCGCCAAGCCGATATCCGTAATATTTTAGATTTTGAAAAGGATTACCCGGAAGCCAAGGTAATTATGCTTGAGCAAAATTACCGCTCCAGCCAGAACATCCTGGCCGCCGCCAATCAAATAATCCTCAATAACAAAAACCAAAAACACAAAAAACTGTGGACGGAAAATGAGACCGGAGAGCAAATATTGCTTAAAGAGGTCGGCAATGAAAAAGATGAGGGTGAATTTGTGATTGAAACGGTTAGAGAAGGATTAAAGAACGGCGCCGGCTTGAATGATTTTACTCTGCTTTATCGCACCCATGCCCAATCACGGGCGCTGGAAGAGTCAATGATTAAGCATGGATTTCCTTACCGCATTTTGGGTGGAGTGAAGTTTTATCAAAGGCGGGAAATCAAGGATATTTTGGCTTATCTGCGGCTGGCGATCAATCCGGCTGACGAGGTCAGTTTGGAAAGAATTTACAATGTGCCGCCGCGGGGTATCGGACAGGTAACCTTTGAAAAACTCAAACCCTCCCACTATAGAGGTTTAACCTCTATAGTAGTAACGCCGCGCCAGCTGGCTGCTTTTGAGGAATTCAAAAAAATGCTTGGCGAATTCTCGGCCAAGACCAAAGAGTCAACACCGACGGAATTGATAAAATTCATCAGCAAAAAAATCGGTTATGAAAAATATATCGCTGACGGCAACCCCGACGGCGATGAGCGCTGGGAAAATGTGCAAGAATTGTTTACCGCCACAAAAAAATACGACGAATTAACGGCACCCGATGGCCTGGAAAAATTTTTGGAGGAAGTGGCGCTGATTCAGGAAACAGATAAATTAACTAACCCTAACGGGCCGCAAAAGTTCATTACTATGATGACGCTCCACTCGGCCAAAGGGTTGGAGTTCCCGGTAGTGTTCATTGTCGGCATGGAAGACGGGATTTTCCCCCACGCCAGTTCCTTTTTTGACCCGGAAGAAATGGAAGAAGAAAGGCGGCTGTGTTATGTCGGCATCACCCGCGCCAAAAAACAGCTCTATATCACCTTCAGCCGCAAGCGCATGCTCTACGGCTCCCGCCAATCCAACTCCCCCTCGCGTTTTCTCTTCGAAATCCCGGAACAATTAATTAAATTTGAACCGCTGGCTGATCGACCATACTCAAAATACCTAGATGGTTATGATGATAATGAGCCGGTTAGATATTAACTGGTGCCGACGATAATTATTTTTGGTCCGCCGCCCACCGGTATACAGGTTAAGCCAACAAAAACCCGGCAAATTCCTGGAGCTGGGCTGGCTAAACCCAAAACATATTTGCCGGGAGCAATGACATATTTTCGGTAAACTCTGGTGGTGGCTACCTTCATAAAAGCCCCGCCTTTAGGCGGACCGACAAATATCAATTGATCAGTCGGGGGCGCGTTGCAGGTGCAAGGTATGGTAAAAAACACCAGCCCGCCGAAAGGCACGCCGGCGGTTCCTGCTCCCAACAAAGATAGTTTGAGATTAGACGTGAGCGAGGGGGAAACTAAGCTGGCAGCTAGTAAAACCGTCGCTATTGAGAAAAGAAAATGTTTTGGCCGAGCTCCCATCATTGATTCAATTATACCCGATTATGATTTTATTTGAAACAATCAAAAAACGACTGGCCGACGCCGGTGTCAAGCCCAACAAAACTCTCGGCCAAAACTTTTTAGTTAACCCGGGTATTTATCAAAAGATCTTAGCCGCTCTGCAAATTACTCCGGGGGACATCATTGTGGAGGTTGGTTCGGGTTTGGGCACCTTGACCCATCATTTGGCGCGGGCGGGGGGTAAGATAATCGGCATTGAGAAGGACCGATTGCTGGCGGAATATTTAAAAAAGGAATTTCCCGTCAACAGCCGGGTGGAAATCGTTAATCAGGATATTCTTGAATTTAACCCGAAAAGTTATAAGTTAGCAGCCGATAAATACAAATTGGTCGGCAATATCCCTTATTATCTCACCTCCCGTTTATTGAGGACCGCCCTCAATGATTGGCCGCGGCCGAAATTGATGGTGCTGATGGTGCAAAAAGAAGTGGCTCAACGGATTACCGCCCGACCGCCGAAGATGAGTTTGTTAGCCGTCTCGGTTCAGTATTACTCAAGACCGGAAATTGTCAGTTATGTCTCACGCGGCAGTTTTTATCCGATACCTAAAGTGGATTCGGCGATAATCAGACTACAACCAAGAGCTAAGGGACTAGAGATTAGAAACTTCTTCAGGGTAGTCAAAGTGGGGTTTGCTAACAAACGCAAACAGTTAGCCAGCAATCTGGCCCGTGACTTAAAAATACCGAAGCAAATCGTGATTGAGGAATTGTTATCGCTCAATATCAGCCCCCAGCGCCGCGCGGAAACTTTAACTATTGAGGAGTGGCAAAAAATCGCCGAAAAGCTAGTTAATTAGTATACAGTGTACACAGGAGGGCTTTACTGCTAACCGCCAAACGGTGCTATAATTAAAGGAAAATGAGTTTAAAGCTTAAACTAATTTTAGGCGTGCTGGTTGTCTCGGCCGGATTTTTGGTTATCCGGGTTGGTTCGGTTTTCAAAAACAACGCCACAATCGCAAATATTCCGTTCTCCGGACAGTCCAGTACACCCACAAGCGTTACCAGTGCTATTCCAATCGATTCAGATAATGACGGCATTAATGATATTGACGAGGCCTATTACCAGACCGATCCGTTTAACCCCGATACTGACGGGGACGGTTTTAAGGATGGCGAGGAGATTATGTCCGGCTGCAGCCCGATCAAACCCCGACCGCTTGACTGCCCCCAAAAAACCGGCGCCGCCGGCCAAAATCTGACCGACAAAGTAGCCGACTTGCTGACTGGCGGGCTTTACGCCGGCGCTTTCAAAGACCCTCGCAACAACAAAGAGCTAGATAAAAACCTGGGGATGATAACAGCCCAGGTCTATCTTGATTTTGAGAGCAACTTTACCGACCAAGACGTGGTTTTAGATCTGAAGTTAACCGCGCAAAATGACCGCGCTGCCGCCGCTAGCTATGTGGAAAACATGGTTGCCGTTCTCAATCAGACCTTGTTGCGGCCGCCTGAAGAACAAGTTGATGAAATCAAACGCGGCCTGAACCTCTATATTATCGCGCCCAACAAGGCAAATTCGGTTTTCCAAAAACTTTATCAGACCTACCAGCAAACTCACGATGAGTTGATGGCTTTAGCGGTGCCGCCGGATTGGCAGGATCTTCATCTGAAGCTTGCCAACTCTATTCAACGTTTTGCCACGATTTATCAGTTTATCTATGACCCCGACACCGACCCCATTGCCAGTATTTTATCTTTCCAAAAATTAACCGATGAATTCGGCCGGGTCCAAATAATATTAAATCAGCTTAAGGTCAGGGCTGACAGTTATAACCAAGAATCTCAATGACGCGAACCAAATTTGCAACTTTTTTTGCGGTTATCCTGCTGACTTCGTTACTTTATTATGCTTTTTCGTTCAAAACTGAAAAGGCGGATGCCTTTTCCGTCTTTCAGGGCGCGGCCGGCGGATTTTTAGCGGTGCCGGTAACGGTTGTCGCCGATATCCCTTTTTCAATCAAGGAACAGGTTGAGGATGTGGTGGTCAGAGCCGGAGCTAGAAGGCTTCAGTCAGAACTGCAGAAACGGGTTTGGACAAAAATACAGAACGCCGGGCGTGATTCCTTGCCCGGGCCAACAGGCGCGGCTTTTGTGCAGGACTGGCGGGATTTCTTGCAGAGCGGCCAGTACCGGGGTGAAGATGTTTTCCGGGCAATCCTGGCTGATGCCACAGTTGGCCAGAATGCGACTGTTTGTGAGTATCTGCGCAATCCGTTGAGCAAGGCTTTCCGCGCCACCAGCATTATTGATAAATTCGTCCCGTCAAAATATCGGGTTAACTCTTTGCAGTATTTCAAAATTGAGAATCGCTGCACCCTGCCGGCGAATTTTGACGTTGAGGCATTTAAGAAAAATTTCAACCGGGGCGGCTGGGAGGCCTTTCTTAAACTAACCGAGCCGCAAAATAATATTTTTGGGCTTTACGCAAACAGTATCTCCGAATTGGAAAAACAACGGAACTTTGAGGAGGAAGTTGATAAAGAAGAGGCGGCGGCTGGCAGTGGCTTTACCTCGCGGCGCACTAACTGCCAGGGTCGGGGACCGAGCTTACGTTGCGTGGTTTTAGGCGAGATCCAGACCCCGGGTGAAATCCTGCAACAGACTGTCCAGCGTTCCATTGACGAAGATTTCTCCTGGATTACCAGCGCGGATGAGTTCTCGGAATTGCTGGCAAATATTGCCGGAAATTTACTGGGGAATATGCTTGATAAGTTGGATAATTTAGCTAAAGGGATCCCCGGTCGAGTCGCCGGGCAAGCGTTTGATGTTAACGCTTGTATTAATGAATGTACTCTCTCTGGTTACAGGACTTGTGAGGGGAGGGAAGAACCGGAACTGGCCGCCTGTCGCGACGACGTTCTAACCACTTGTTCTGTCACCTGTTCCCAAGAAAACATAGACTTGGGGTTATAATCTTGAACAAAAAACCCGCCGCCCAAAAATTATTCGTCCTGCTGCTGATTTTTATTCTGCTCGGTGTTTTTCTGCCGTTAAGTCCGGCTAATGCGGGGTTTTTGGATTTGGCTTTTGAGGGCGTTGTTTCCACTATCAGCGGCTTTTTCGTCGGACTAGTCGGCCAAGCGATTTACTGGATGGCTAGTTTGACTGACTCTTTTATTAAACTCCAAACTGATAGCGGGGTTTATAAAGTTTTTGTGGTTGACCAGAGCTGGACCATCATCCGTAATTTCGTGAATATGTTTTTTATCCTGGTGCTGGTTATTATGGCCTTCGGCACTATTTTCGGCATGGAAAAATATTCCTACCGGCAGATGTTGGGGCCATTCCTGATCGCCGCTTTACTGGTCAATTTCAGCTTAACCATCGGCCAATATATCATCGCTTTCGCTAACGGTTTGAGCAATATTTTCCTGAAACAAACCGGGGATTTAAGTGCCAACTTCGCCCAAGGAATTAGTTTGGTTAAGATGGCTACAAACCAAGGGTCTGATTTTGCGCGATTAGCCGCCAATCTGGGAGCGGCACCCTTCAATATTGCTGTAAACCTCATTTTTTCTATAGTTCTCTTGGTTATTGTTTTTATAGCCTTTGCGGCGATTTTAATTTTTTCCGTCGCTCGCCTTTTTGTGCTTTGGTTTTTGCTGATTATTTCTCCCATCGCCTGGATTGGCTACAGTTTTCCCCACTTGCGCCAGCGTACCTGGGGTGACTGGTGGAAGAATTTTTTATGTTGGTGTTTTTTCCTGCCCTATTATCTTTTTTTTATGTTGTTCGCGATCATGTTCATCCGCTACAAGGATACCGCCGGCGCCACCGGTTTCCCGGAATTACCGGCCAACATTTCTTTGGTTGGTCTAACGGCCAACGATTTTATGTTCTACGCCCTAAGCATCATTTTCATGGTCGGCGGACTGGGCATCGCCAAAAAACTGGCTTGCGCCTCCGGCACCGGAGTGGCCAAGGTGTTCGGGGCAATCGAGGGAACAGTTAGCGGATATGTCAAGCGGACAGCCGGTTATACCGGTTTGAAAAAGGGCCTCCAGGCGAAGTCAGAAGAAGTATTGGAAAAAGGTGCTTTCGGAATACCCGGACTGCAGGCAGGCCGTATAAGGGAAGCGAAGATCGCCGAGCGATTCAGTTTTGGTGCTTTGCGGGGTGAGCAGGAAAAACAGCTAGTCAAGGAAACTAGCGACGTGAAGGAAAAGATCAAGGACCGCGCCGAACAAGACCTAATGGGCATGATAAGCAAAGGCTCCCTTACCCAGCAGTTGGCTGCTAGGGAATTGTTAAGAGAAAAAGGCGCACTCAGTAAAGAAGAACTAGTAAAAACATATGATATGTACAGAAGAAACAGTGCTGGTCAGGCGGCTACCAAATTTATTAGTAGCGTGGATTTCAAGGATCTAAGCGGGGAGGAACGCAAATTCATCGCCAGGCATATGGAACAAAGCGCCCCTGAAGACCTGGAGTCTCGTCGCAAGTTAGTAAAGGTAATGGCGGAAAAAGGCGACTTTCGCAACAATGAAGCTGGTCTGGAAAACGCTGCGCGATTATTCAACCTGGAGGGTGATAAGTTTGATATCATCAACAGGGCCCGAAAATACGGTATGCAAATGGCAGCTGGGGTTGAGGCCCGCTTGGAACTGGTCAGGGATGAGGCCAATCAGGTGATCAGGGATGTTGAAGCGGCGACCGCCAAAGCATTGGAGCGTTCAATTGAACGGGCGAATATTGATACTATGCTGGAGTTAAGTACCGGCACTTTGAAGGAACTGCGCACCAATGAAAAATTCATCAACAAGTTCAAGAACGCTAAATTCAGGGAAAACTTCCTTTCGCGTGCCAGTCAGGGACAGGTAGAGGCGGTCCAGCCAATGCTTGATCACATACAAGCTAGTCAATTAGACGAGGATATTCCTAAGTTGGAGCAGGAGTTAGCCAACAAAGAAGCGCTCCGTCAACAAACCCAACAAAATCAGCAAGCACTACGCACCCAGGTGATTGATCTGCAGGCCCGATTAACAGAAACTGAAGCAGCCCTCCGGCAAGCCACCGATCAAGCCAAACGCCAACAACTGGGTCGGCAACTGGCCGAACTGCGTTTTGACAGTGATCAATTGGTAGAACGTGCCAAAGAGTTAAGCCGTCGTTTGTCCCAAGCTGATGAGGACATTCAGAAGACCAGCCAATCAGTTGACCAACTGCGGGCAGAACGTGCGCGTCTAACACAGCCTCCCGCTTAACCAATCTAAACTATGCTTACCAACGAACTAGGCAGATATTTTAACGCTAGCCCGTATTTTGCGGGCTTGAGCAAAGACGGGCCGGAGGCAACGGCTGAATTTTACCGTCGCTTTGGCGGATTGACACTAGTTATCAAACAGTTACTGGTGGCAGGCGAAACGGCTGAGTTTCTTTACCAGTTAGCAGAGAAACATCAACTGTACGACTTTGAGGTGGCCGAACTTGGACGCTTAGTGCGCCACATTGTCATTGGCAAGGTCCAAGCGGCTGCTGCAATTAACATTATTGTTTTAGTATTAAAAACCAATCAGACAAAAGCCGCTACTATCTTCAATGAAATCGCTATCAGCCTATTACATAAAGTCGGGGTTGTCACTGGCCCGCCATCCACCGTGTTTTACCCCGGCCAAGACCTCCCCGAAACCGGGGGGAATATTATTGATTTAAGGGGTCAAAAATAAATTGTATAGGTACAAGCTGACCATAGTTATCAGTTTTGGTTGGTTTGATCAAGAGCGATCCTTTCCCATCTGGATTCTTTATTAAAAATATGTTAAAATTTAGTCAATGACAATAAGCTCGTTTATTAAAAAAAGAGCCTACCTGGTCTGGTACACAAAAAATTATGACGGCCTTTCCGAAGAAGCAATTGTTGAGGCCGTTTTAAACTACGGGGACTTCAGGGATGTCAAGGAAATGATTAACATTTTGGGCATAGCGCGGGCGGCTGAAATATTTAGAAAAAAAATAGCCGGGAAAAGATGTAATTTGCGTCCGGGAATAAAAAACTATTTTTTTCTTTTTTTTAATAAATATGCGTAAAGAAATTCTGACGGAGGAACAATTAAGGTTTTTGCCGATGATCAAGTCATTTTCGGATGATTTTGGCCTAGTCGGAGGCACAGCCATGGCGTTGCAGATCGGTCATCGGCGCTCTGTAGATTTTGACTTGTTTACGGATAAAAGTTTTGGTAATTTAGCCATTCAAAAAAAAATCAAAAGGTTTACCGCCATTGAGAGTGTTCTCATATGGGAAACGGAGGAACTCACATTTGTGGCCGGCGGTGTCAAATTTACTTTTTTTCGTTATCCATACAAGATTAGTTATTCTGAAAACCTGAATGACGTCATTAAGCTCCCCGATATCTTAACTCTGGCGGCAATGAAGTCTTTTTCCCTCGGGCGCAGGGCAAAGTGGAAAGATTACGTGGATTTGTATTTTGTGATGAAGGACTATTACGACTTAAGGGAGATAGTTAAACGAGCTGAAAATGTTTTTTCCTCGGAATTTAATGAAAAAACCTTCCGGTCACAGCTGGCCTATTTTGATGATATCGACTACACCGAGGAGGTTATTTATATGGAAGGGTTTAAAACTGAGAACGAAATCATAAAAAAGAAATTAATTGAACATAGTTTAAGCTAAATTTAAACTGTGCGTTTCCAGGTGCCCCAATTTATTGAAACCGAGTCTAAAATCGTCGGGCCGTTTACGCTCAAGCAGTTTTTGTTTATCGCGCCGGGGGTGGGAATTGTTTTCCTGCTGCGCTATGCCTTTACCAGCTTCGCCTATTGGGTATTGGTTAGCTTGCCGATATTGGCTCTCGCTCTAGCGCTAGCGTTTTATAAAATAGACGGCATGCCTTTGCCCAGTTATCTGGTTAAGGCGTTTACATTTATGCTGGGAACGAAAAAGTACACTTTCCGGAAGGACGAAAGTGCCGATTATGGATTGGGGATAACCGATAGCAATAAAAATAATGACTAAAAAAAACAAGCAACCGCCGAGCACCAGGGATTTTGTCCAAATCGCCGATATCCGGGAAACGGTTTTGATTTTGAAAAACGGTTCATTGCGGTCAATTCTGGAGGTCAATTCAATGAACTTTGAGCTTAAATCGGCCGATGAGCAGGTCGCCATTGTGCGGGCCTTCCAGAATTTTTTGAACGCCGTTGATTTCCCCGTCCAAATCGCGGTCAGTTCCCGGAAATTGGATATCAATCCCTATTTGAAATCGCTGGATGAGGTCATTGAAAAGCAGGAGAATGAATTGTTGCGGATTCAGGCCGTTGAGTATACTCGCTTCGTGCGCGGCCTGACCGAGCTGGTCAACATTATGTCCAAAAAATTCTATATCGTCGTGCCTTTTTATGTGATTGAATCGCTGGCCGGCAAAACCAGTTTTTTTGACGCTTTAAAAAGTATTTTCGCGCCGTCCAAATTCCTCAAAACCTTGAGCGACGAAGAATTGGAAACCTACAAAACCCAGCTTAACCAGCGGATTGATATCATTATTGAAGGAATTGGTGGTATGGGGCTGGGGGCGAAGTTGTTGGATAAAGACGAAATGATGAGTTTGTTTTATCAGTATTACAATCCGGGGCATAGCTTATCAACACCATAATGGCTTTTTGGAAAAAGAAAACTGAAGCGGCCGCTCCGGCCGGATCTCAGTCGGCAGTAAAACTGCTAGATGACCTGCTGGCTCCATCCGCCTTGAGCGTGGCCGGCAATTATATCCAGGTCGGCGAGAAATTCGCCCGCACGCTTTTTGTCGTCACTTACCCGCGCTATCTCAACACCAACTGGTTCTCGCCGGTGATTAACCTGGACCGGCCACTGGACATTTCGCTTTACGTTCACCCCCAAGACACCGGTACGATATTGAAAAAACTGCGCGATCGGCTGGGACGGTTTGAAGCCCAAGTGATGGAAGACCAAGCCGCCGGCAAAGTGCGCGATCCGGTGATGGAAACGGCTATCCGCGACATTGAGGACCTGCGGGACAAGCTCCAGCAGGGCACTGACCGGTTTTTTGAGCTGGGCGTTTATGTGACGCTTTACGGCGATTCGGTTAAAGAACTGGACGAGGCCGAGAGTAAAATCCGCGGCATGCTGGACGCGCAATTGATCTACACCAAAGAAGCCACTTTCCGGATGAAGGAGGGTTATTTTTCCACCATGCCTTTGAATGACGACCAGCTCAATGTCCACACTTCACTCAATACTGAACCAATTTCTTCCACTTTTCCTTTTGTCTCTTACGATTTAACCTCGGACAAAGGCATTCTCTACGGCATCAACACCCACAACAATTCGCTGGTGCTGTTTGACCGGTTTAGTTTGCCTAACGCCAATATGGTCGTCTTCGGTATGAGCGGCGGAGGAAAGTCGTACGCCGTCAAAGCCGAGATTTTGCGTTCGCTGATGTTCGGGACGCAGGTCTTCATCATTGACCCGGAAAATGAGTACAAGTTTTTGTCCGATACTGTCGGCGGGACTGCGGTCAAGGTCTCTATCGCTTCCGATGACCACATTAATCCCTTTGATTTGCCTCGCCCTCTGCCCGACGAAAGCCCGGCTGATGTTTTGCGTTCGCACATTCTCAATCTGTCCGGTTTGTTAAAATTGATGCTGGGCCAGCTCACCCCCGAGGAGGATTCTATTCTGGATGAAGCCATTACTCAAACCTACGCCATTAAAGACATCACCCCGACTGCCGATTACAAAAACGCCGCGCCGCCCCTGATGTCTGATTTACAAAGAGTGCTGGAAGGCATGACCGGCACCCAGTCCATGGTTACCCGGCTGAAAAAATACACCGAGGGCAGTTTTTCCGGTTTCCTCAACCAGCCGACCACCGTCAAACTTGACAATCAGATGATTGTTTTCAGCATCCGCGACATGGAAGAAGAGTTGCGGCCGGTGGCGATGTATCTGGTTTTAAACTACATCTGGACGCAAGTCCGGACCGAACTCAAACGGCGTTTGCTGATCGTGGACGAGGCCTGGTGGCTGTTGAAATATGAGGTGGGCGGACAATTCCTGCTTAATGTCGCCAAACGGGCGCGTAAATATTTCCTCGGCCTGACCACGATTTCCCAGGACATCCCGGATTTTATGAATTCGCCTTACGGCAAACCGCTGGTCACCAACTCGTCAATTCAATTACTGCTCAAACAGTCAACCGCTTCCATTGAACTGGTCAAACAAACCTTTAATTTGACCGATTCGGAAAAATATTTTCTCCTGGAATCGCGCGTCGGCCACGGCTTGTTTTTCGCCGGCCAGAACCATGTCGCTTTGCGAGTGATCGCTTCTTATGCTGAAGACCAGATCATCACTTCCGACCCGCGGCAGATATTGGAGATTGAGCAGGCCAAACGCGATTTGGAACAGCAAAGCAAGCCATGACCGATGAAGAGCGGGTGAAATACGAATTAGAATTGGATCGGCTGCGCTATCAACGAGAGCTGGCGGCTGAACAAGCCGAGGAACAATCCAAACAAAAACAGGCCAAAATGGGCTGGGGAATATTTTTAATCGCTTTGCTGTTGAGTTTGGTGGCTGATGCAATTGAGCTTTTTACTCTTGGCACGATCGGCTGGTTGGTCGGCTTGTTCATTGACTTAATTTTGTTTTTAATGCTGGGCTTCACCGCCGCCGGCCGCAAACAATTCAAGAAATGGATTTGGGGGCCGCTGATTGAAAAAATTCCGTTTCTGAATACCATTCCTTTTATCCGGGCCGGTTTTCTTATTTGGTCGTTTGTTTCCTCGCGCAGCCAGCTCGTCCAAAAAGTCGGGACCGCCGCTAAAATACTTTAGTCATGCGCACTCTGGTCTTAACTGTTTTTTCCGTTATTATCCTCCTCTCGGCTTTTTTAATTGGACGGATAACCAATGATCAGGAGGCGGGAAGCGGGGACGATAATTTGGCTTTGGTTAACAATTCTTTAATCAATCGGTTCAATAAGCCCGAGGAAAAAGCGGCCAAGCCGGCGGGCGTTTTCAAAATTACCGCTGAAGACGGGCGTTGGCTGAAACTTGCCCCCACCGGCAGGGAAATTTCCTATTATCTGCCCAAAACCGGCCAAATCCGGTCAGTGGCGATTGCTCCGGCCGGCGGCCAAGCTGAAACGATAGCCCAGCTAAAACCAAACCTCAAAAAAATATTCTGGTCTAGCAACGGCAAAGAGTTAGTTGCCGATGATGGAGCAAGTTTAATCCACTATAATCTCCCTGACGGTAAGTCCAGAGTTTTGAACGGCAAAATCAGAAATCCCGTTTTCGCCCCGGGCGAGAGTAAAATTGCTTATTTGTTTTTCGACGATACCGAAGGCGGCGGTCAAATCCGCGTCGGCAGCCCCACCGGCGAAATTTTCAAAAATATTTTATCAACCCGGCTGGACAATTGGCAAATAACTTGGGTCAATGACCAAATTCTGGGCCTAACCGCTAACGGCTCTTTTTTCACTTTAGACATAAATAGCGGCGCCCTGCAAAAGATTTTGGCCGACAAAACCAATCTGGAAATTCTGCTGTCGCCCGACGGCCGGAAATTGGTTTTTTCTTCCGGTGCGGCGCCGGGCGCCATATTTAATTTTTCCGACTTGGCCGCCGGCGCGGAAATAAAAGTTGCTGAAAACTATCGTGCTAATAACTGTATCTGGAGCGTTGATAATAAAAACCTCTACTGCTTGGCCGGCAAAACGCTTTCGGTTATTGACACCGGCGCCGCCCTGCCCGCGCTCAAAACTATTTATACCGACCCGACTTTGGTTGAGGCGGTGGAACCCCGGCTTAACGGCGCCGAGGATTATCTGGTTTTCCGCGATTCCTGGCTGGGCCGGATTTTCGGTTTGCATTTAAAGTAGTCAGCTTCGACTGATCATCTCTTTCAGGTCGGCTCGGTTAAATCCCTTGAACAGATAGAGTATCGGGAAATAGAGCAAAGCTAAAGCCGTAGCCGCCGCAAATTCCAGGCGGAGCGGGTGGACCAGAAACACGATTAAAATTGTAGCCAACGCCGCTTTGGCCAGAATCCGGAAGTCCGGCCAGAATTTTATTTTGTTTCTGATCAGCCAGAAAAGGCCGAGGGTAATGAAGAGTTCCGTCAGCACCGTCGTCCAAGCGGTGGCGAAATAGCTGTAGCGGGGGATGAGCAGCAGATTGCCTCCGATGTTCAAAATGGCGCCGAGGAAATAGATTTTGACGGCCTGTTTTTGCAGATCCAGGGCGACCACGGCGTTGCCGCCCAGATTGCCGAAAAATATCAGCATGATGGCGACACTCAATATCTGAAGCACTCTTACCGACGGCCCGAATTCACTGCCGCTGATTAGCCGAATTATATCCTCGGCCCGCAAAGCCAGGTAAGCCATGGCCGGCAAGGCAAAAATCGCCAAAACATTAAAACTTTTTCTAAAGGTCTTCAGGAAATCGCCGGTACTGGCGGGGGCCTGGCGCGACAAAAGCGGCATCACCAGGCCGATATACATCGCCGGCAAAAAAATTATCAGTTCCAAAATTTTGTAAGCCACCGAATAAACGCCGACGTCGTAGGCCGGTTTGAACAGCGACAATAAAATCGTGTCCAACTTAAAGTACAGCAAAACAAACACCAGTGAAACGGCGATCGGCAAGGACTTTTTGAAGGTTCCCTGCCAGTAGTCCAGGTCGGCGGCTAAGCCGACCGGCACCAATCGCCGGGCAAAAACAAACACCAAAGCAAAATGAATTATTTCCGAAACCGCCACCACCCAGATGAACGGCAACAGGCCGGGTCGGTAATTGACAACCAGAATCAACAGGAACAGTTGGACCAGGCGAGAGACAACGTCAGCTACCGAGACATAATAAAGTTTCAAGTACTTTTGAAAAACGCCGGTTAAGACCTGGACTAAAGAAGAGCCGATTGAAAACAAGGAGGCAATCAGGATGCCCAGTTTAACCTCGGTCGGGTAGGGCAGCCATTGGACGGCCAAGATCGCCACCGCCAGCAGTGAAACTACCGCCGTCAGCCGGAGGCCGAAGATGTTGCTGACGATCTTTCGTTCGTCGGCTTGGGGTCGGGAAATCTCCCTGACTAAAATCGTATACAGCCCCAGGTCGGCCAAAGCGGTAAAAATAAAATGGTAAGCAAAAACCAAACTGTACTGACCGTAACCGGCCGGGCCCAAAGTCCGGGTCAGCAAACCGACGACAATTAAACTAATCCCGCCAAGCAGCAGGCGGGAGAAGGCGGCCACTCCGAAATTTAAGGAGAGTTTACTCAAAGGTCAGGGGTTTGATAACGATGCGGCGATGCGGCTCCTCGCCGATGCTTTCGGTTTGGAGCTCTTTGTAAGTAGCCAGTTCGGTGTGCACCAGCCGCCGTTCGTAGGCGCTCATTGGCAGTAGGGCCTCGGCCCGCCGGCTGCTGATCACTTTTTGAGCGGCGCTGCGGGCCAAACCCAAAACGTATTTGGCCTTTGTTTTACGGTAATCGTTGATGTCTACAACGAAAACGTTTCGTTTTTGATCTTCATCGCCGCTGGTTTTGCGATTAACAATCAATTTGATCAGGTGCTCAAAAGCGTTCAGGTTCTGGCCGTTTTTGCCGATCAGCATGCTTAAATCCTGCTCCGATTCAATTGTGATTATCGGGTATTTGTCGGCCGGGCCGCCGCTGATCAGTTTAACTTCGCCCTTAAAACCGGCTCGGTTCAGCAAGTCGCGGGTTACTTCCAGAATTTGATCTTGGAGCGGATGGTTGTCCATATTTTCGGTTCAAATACCACTGTTCGCCAATGGAAAACAAGGTTGTTACCACCCAATAAAGCGTCAGCCCGGTCGGCAGGTTCCAAGCGATTATTATAATCATTACCGGGAAGAAATACAACATTTGCCGGTTCATCATCAGCGCGGTCGGGTCGGGTTTTCCGCCGGCCGCCTGGGTTTGGTTCTTGGCGGCCAGTTTTGATTGCGCCCACTGGAATCCCCCGGCCAATACCGCCAAAACCGGACTTTTTTGCGCCAAGTCCAAAAACCCAAACGCTACGTTTTTAATAACGCCGGGATTGGCAACAAAGGAATAGAGGGCGCTTAAACTCTCCGGTTTTAAGCCCAGACTGAACGCCCGGTAGAGGGCGATCAAGACCGGAAGCTGGATTAAAATCGGCAGACAACCGCTAAACGGGTTGACTTTGTGCTCTTTGTAAAGCGCCATGGTCGCCTGCGCTAGCCCCGGTTTGTCGTTCTTGTATTTCTCCTGAAGCGCTTTGACTTTGGGCTGGATTTGGGCCAGCGCCCTTTGGGAGCGCAGGGTTTTCAACGAAAGGGGAGAAAACAACAGCCGGGTGAGAATCGTCAAAATCACGATCGCCAAGCCAAAATCGCTACCGGGCAGAAAATTGTAAATCAAAACCAGCAGGTTGAATATCGGCTGAAATAAAATTGTGTCAAAAAACGAACCCATAGCAATTAAGCGACATCCGCTCCGCCCGCCGACCAAGGATTACACTTGGCAATCCGGACTAGGCCGCGGGCCAGACCTTTCGCCAGCCCGTGTTGATTGACTGCTTGTCGGGTGTATTCCGAACAAGAGGGGTAAAACCGGCAGCCGGCGGCGGCGCCGAAAATCCAAACCGCGGCCGGCGAAATATTTTTCTGGTAAAAAGCAATGGTTTTGATAACTAGTTGTTTCATTTTAATTGACTGGTGATCTTTTTAATGGCCTGCTCCAGCGCGCCCTTGATTTCTTTTGGGCGCTTGCCTACGATGGACGGAGAAACTATCACGGCTAGGTCTTTTGACAATCCGAGAATTTCTGGTTTGGCCAGGGCTTGGCTGACGATTCTCCTGATTTTATTCCTGACCACGGCTTTTTTTGAGACTTTGGCTGAAACTACTATTCCCACTCTGGCCCGAGCCAGGTCGTTCGGTCTGAATTTAATAAAGAAAAAATCGTGTTCAACGGTTTTTCCTTGCTTAAAAACCCCGGCAAAATCTTTTCTGGCGGTCAGGCGATATTTTTTGGGTAAGGCCATGCTTGTGCTGCTTCTAAACCGTCAGCTCCCGGCTAACGGCTAAAAACATCTAAACTGTTAATCGGTAACGGCCTTTCCGGCGGCGGCGAGCCAAAACTTTGCGCCCGTTCTTGTTGGCAGCCCTTATTAAAAATCCGTGCGTAGCTTTCCTTTTTTTCTTTTTGGGACGGTAGGTGGTGATTTTCATAATTGATTAATGGTAATTGAAATATCCGATCCGGTCAACGTTATCCTCTTTTTGTGAACACCTTGTCAACGATATTTCTATTTAATTGGTTTGGGCTTAAACTATAATTACCTTTATGACCACCGAAGAACTCTGGAAAGCGGTACTTTCCGAGATGGAACTGACCCTTTCGCGGGCTAATTTTACGACTTGGTTTCGCGGCACCTCCATTGCCGCCAATAATAACGGCTCGGTGGTGGTCAGCGTGCCCAATGGTTTTGTAAAGGAATGGCTGGAAAACAAATTTAACAAACAGGTTTTCAAGGTGATCCATGGTTTTCTCCCGGAAGTTAGGGAGGTTAAATATGTTATCGGCGGCATCAGGACCGCTCAAGCGGTGATTAAAAAGGATTTCAGCCAGTTCATCCCGGAAAAAACTGAAGAGCGGGTCGATGCCGATATTGACAAGATCACCAACCTCAACCGGCGTTACACCTTTGCATCGTTTGTCGTTGGGCCCAATAACGAACTGGCTCACGCTGCCTGTTTGGCGGTAACTAAAACCTTGGGTAAACTCTATAATCCGCTTTTTTTGTACGGCGGCGTGGGTCTGGGCAAAACTCACCTGCTCCAAGCCGTCGGCAACCAAGTGGCCGGTCAGGGCATGGATAAAAAACTTCATTATATTTCTTCTGAACGGTTGACTTCCGACATTGTCGAGTCGCTAAAAAATAAAACGATTGAGGAAATGAAACAGCGCTACGCCAAGCTTGACCTTTTAATTGTTGACGATATTCAATTTATCGCCGGTAAAGAAAGAACCCAGGACATTTTTTTCTCCACTTTTAATGAGCTTTACGGAAAAAATAAGCAAATCGTCCTGTCTTCCGACCGGCCACCCAGCGCCATCCCGGCGCTGGAAGCCCGCTTGCGCTCGCGCTTTGAGGGCGGGATGATCGCCGATATCGGCGTGCCCGATTATGAAACCCGATTGGCAATTTTAAAAACCAAGGCCAGGGAAAAAGGTTTTGAAATTGACGATGAGTCCCTGGGCTACATTTCTTCAAATATCCAGAAAAATATCCGCGAGCTGGAGGGCGCCCTGAACCGCATCATCGCTTTCAGTCAGATTTACAACAAAACCCCGGAATTAAAGGAAATTAAAAAACTGCTGGCCGCCTACTTAAGCACGCCTTTCCGCAAAACTACCCATCAGTCAATTTTGAAGTCGGTAGCCGACTTTTACGGCATCCCTCTGGGCGACCTGGCTAAACGCAGCCGTAAAAAAGAAGTAGTGCGGCCGCGCCAGATCGCGATGTTTCTGCTGCGCGAAGAAGCTAAACTGTCTTTTCCGGAGATCGGCTCCAAGCTCGGCGGCCGCGACCATTCCACCGCTATCCATGCTTACGAAAAAATTAAAGGGGAGGAGGACGCGGTTGAAAACACCAAACAAGAATTGATTTTAATCAAAGAGCGCATTTATCAATCCTTTGACGGTTCTTGAGTCGGTTGATAAAAATGTTAATTGCCCGGTGGTAAAAACAAAAAATATATTTCTGCCGGATTTATCCAGTAAGTTATCCTCGATTTACCAGAAATAAAAAGTTCGCTTTGGACAGTAAAAGCAAATAAAAAAAATCTTTTCCCCATATCCACCGCCTTGATTATGATAATTCTTTTTATTAAGTCCTTATGAATATAATTATCAGTCAGTCTAAACTTCAAACCGCTCTGCGTTTCGCCGAACGGGTGATCTCCAAAAATATTTCTTTGCCGATTTTAAGCACCGTCTTATTAAAAGCCAAGGACGGGCAGCTTAAGCTTTCGGCGACCAATTTGGAAATGGGCTTGAACTATTGGCTGGGTGCCAAAATCGACCAAGCGGGTGAGATTGCGGTGCCGGCCAGAATCTTCAGCGAATTCATCAGCCAGGTCGGCGATGAGCGGCTAAATCTTTCCGTTGAAAAGAATATAATGCACATCAACTCCGACCGTTATAAAACCCAGATTCTGGGCATGGAACCCAAAGAATTTCCCTTGCTGCCCAAGATTAAAAGCGCCAGTCAATTTAAAATTTCAGCGGCTGACCTGAAAGACGGTCTGCTCGGGGTTTTGGACGCCACCGCCCCCACCGAAACCCGGCCGGAACTGAACGGGGTTTTTATGGCGCTCGACAAAAATAAGGCCGCGTTTGCCGCTACCGACAGTTTTCGCTTAGCGGAAAAAATCATCACCCTCCAGGCGACCGCCGAAATTAAGATTATCATCCCCCGCAACACCGCCGCCGAGCTGGTCAGAATCGCCGGCGAAAACGGGCCGGAATTGACGGTTAACGTCGCCGATAACCAGCTTTTTGTGGTCGGCGAAAGTTTTGAATTTATTTCCCGCCTGATTGACGGCCGCTACCCGGACTACAAAAAGATAATTCCCGAAAAGTTTATTTCCCTGGTCAAAGTCAACAAAGCCGGTCTGGAAAGGAATATCCGCACCGCCGGTATTTTTTCTTCAAGTATTTCCGACATTAAAATCAAAGTTGAAGACAATCTAATGATGATTACCGCCAAAAACAGCGACCGGGGCGAAATTGATGCGACCGTGGACTGTCAGTTGAAAAACGAACCATTTGAGCTCTCCCTCAACTATCGTTATCTTTTGGATGGTCTCAAAACCATTTCCACCGAAAACGCGATTATTCAATTTACCGGCGACGGCAGCCCGCTGGTGCTTAAGGGCGATGAGCGTCAAGATCAAACCTATTTGATTATGCCGCTTAGAAATTAGTCAATGCAAGCGCTAAAAGAAAAAATCAATAAATTAAAGCAAAGCTTCGAGCAAAAGCAAAAAACCGAAGTTAAAACCAAGCGAACCCTGAAACGAATTCTAGAAAAAGCGCTCGATCCGACCGGCCGCTATCTGAAAAACTTCTATTGCCAAAACAAAAAACTGTTTTTAGAGGCGCAAAACAAAAGCGCGGCCAGCGAATTGTTGTTTAAAAAAGAGGAGATACTTAAAACCAGCCGGGCGGAGCTGGGGATCGAAGAGGTGATTATAAACTAGCGGCCGCCGCTCACCCCAATCGTTCCAGACGTTATAGCGGACCGGCCAGCCAGCGCTGGACAGCCGCCTCCCAGTTTTTAAATTGAGGGTCGCCGGTTGGGTCAGATGGCCCGTCCCCGGCCGGTTCATTTTTATTAATGTAATAAAGAATAGTGTGGATACCATCGGGACCGTTATAGTCGCCGTTCAGCATCGGCTTATCAATAGCTAGCGGGTTGGGTTTAATAAATTCCTCGACTGACGCGTCAGCCAAAGCCCGGGCCATAAACTCATGCCACAGCGGCCCGGCCGCCGAGATACCGGCACCCTGTTTGGTCATTGAGTCATTATTGTTATTGCCCGTCCAAACGCCGACTACCAAAGCGGGCGTATAACCAATCAACCAGCCGTCACGATTCTCTTGGGTGGTACCGGTTTTAGCGGCGACCGGCCGACCCGGAAAATAAAGAGAACTGTTAAAGCCAAAAACCGGACTGCGCGCCTGGTTATCGGAAAGAATATCCGAAACCATCCGGGCGATTTGCGGGTCTAGCACCCGGGTGTCATCTTTTTTGTATTCTTCCAGAACGGTACCATCGGCGCCGGTAACTTTGAGGATAAAACCGGGAGCCACCCTGACCCCATCATTGGCAAAAACCCCGTAAGCCGAAACCATATCAACCAAGCGCACCTCGCCGCCGCCCAAGACCAGAGAAAGTCCGTAACGCTGGCGGTCGTTCAAGGTAGTGATGCCAAGTTTGTGGGCCAGATCAATGGTGTCGTCCAAGCCGGCCAGGTACAAAACTTTGACCGAGGGCAAATTAAGCGATTGGGCTAGAGCCTGGCGGGCGGTTACCGGTCCCCGGAAAGTTCCGTCGTAATTCTGGGGATGGTAGCAATCCAAGCCGAAACTATCTTTTACCTGGTCGCCTGAAGGATCGCAACCGGGATTAAACTCGGTTTTGAGATCAAACAACACCACCGTGTCCGGAAAGCCCTTTTCCAAAAGGCGGGCATAAGCGAAGGGTTTAAAAGCAGAACCCGGCTGACGGGAAGCTAGGGCAACGTTGAAGTTGCCTTCGCTAGCAACGTCAAAATAATCTCGGGAGCCGACCAGCGCCAAGACCTGACCGCTTCTGGGGTCAAGCGCGGTTAAAGCGGCGTTGCCGGCTTGATACTTTTCGGCGTTGATTTTGCCGTATTTAGCAACCAGCTCCTCGGCGGTTTCCTGTAGTTTAGCGTCTAGAGTGGTGACAACATTGAGGCCGCCGCTTTCAACCGTCTCCTCGCCGTATTTGGCGATTAAATATTCTCTGACCATAATCACAAAATGCGGCGCCCGGATGCCCTCGCTGGGCGGCTGAAACTCGGGCCGTTCGGCCAGCGCCGCCCGATAGGTATCCTCGTCAATATAGCCGAGGACGTTCATTCGACCCAAGACATAATCGCGCCGGCCGAGCAGTTCCTGATAGCGACTGCCGTAAGGGGAATAATAACTCGGCGCTTTAGGCAGTGCCGCCAACAGCGCCGCTTCGGCCACCGACAGCCGGCCAGCCGGCTTGCCAAAAAATGTCTGGCTGGCCGCCTCGATGCCGTAAGCGTTGGAGCCGTAGGGAATTTGATTCAGATACATCCAGAATATCTGGTCCTTGCTGAAACGCTTTTCCACTTGCAGCGACAGGGCCGCCTCTTTTATTTTACGGGCGAGCGTTTTCTCTTTACCCAGCAGCGACAATTTAACCAGCTGTTGAGTGATGGTTGAGCCGCCCTGGCTGGCGCTCAAACTGGTGATATCGCGGTAAACGGCCCTCAAGATGCCGCCGAAGTCCACTCCCCGATGCTCATAGAAACCGCTGTCCTCGGAGGCCAGCGTCGCTTTTTTGACGGCCTCCGGTATCTGCTCCCAGGGAATGATCGTCCGTTTCTCTTCGCCGTGAATGTCGTAAAGCAGGGCCGCGCCGGTGCGGTCGTAAATTTTGGTTGATTCGGAAATCTGGCGGGTGCCGATCGCCTCCGGATCGGGCACCTGACCGGAGTAGTAAACAAAAGCCAGCGCCAGCAAAAGCAAGCCGGCGGCGGCCAGACTTAACGTCAGATAAAATATTTTTTTGAGTAAACCAAAACGCGACCTTTTCATAAAAACAAGTAAAATTATTTTGCCATAAAAAACCGGCGTTTACAAGTAGAATAATTGAAGGTATGATAATCTCAAATGGCTAAAATTGTTACTGACAAAAATAAGATTACTGAGTTGTTTGGTCGCCAGGTCGCAGCGGTTTTCCCGTCCCGCGAGCGAGCCGAAGAGATACTGGGCGCGGGTAAACAACTTACATTCTATCTGGGAATTGACCCCACCGGTCCGGATATTCACCTTGGCCATACTACCAATCTGTTGGTTTTGAAAAAACTGGCCGGCTTGGGCCACAAGATAATTTTACTGATTGGCGATTTTACCGCCCAAACCGGCGATCCTACCGACAAGGACGCCACGCGTAGGACCTTAACAGCGGAGGAGGTTAAAACCAACTCCAAGACCTATCTGAAACAGGTAACTAAAATTTTACCCAAGGGTTTGTTTACGGTCAGGTATAACAGTCAGTGGCTGGGCAAACTAACCTTTGACGAGGTTAGGAAGCTAACTCGACGAATCACCGTCCAGCAGACGATTACCCGGGATATGTTCCAAAAACGTTTGGCCGGCAATAAACCGATCACAGTTGAAGAGTTTCTTTACCCGCTGATGCAAGGCTACGATTCGGTAGCCATGGCGGTGGACGGCGAAATTGGCGGTACTGACCAAACCTTCAATATGCTCATGGGCCGCGACCTAGTTAAAAATATTTTAGGTAAAGAAAAGATTGTCATTACCACTAAGCTGCTGGAAGACCCGCAAACCAAGAAAAAATTAATGAATAAAAGCGAAGGTCGTTATATCTCGCTCAACGACTCGCCGCCAGAAATGTTTGGCAAAACCATGGCCCTGCCGGACAACGCGATTCTGCCGGTATTCAGCTATGTCACCGAACTGCCAGACCAAAAAATTGCCGAGATTGAAAGGCGGCTAAACGGCGGCGAGAACCCCAAAACCTTAAAAGAAGAACTGGCTTACGAGCTGGTTAAAATATACCACGGTGAGAAAGCCGCCGGGCAAGCCCAAGCCGAGTTCAAAAAAGTTTTCTCCGAAGGACAACTGCCCAGCGCGCTTGCCGAATTTAAGATTAGTAATGGCTCAATGTCCATTGTAACGCTACTCGAAAAGTGGCTGAAAATTTCCGCCTCCGCGGCCAAGCGCTTGATTGACCAGAACGGCGTCAAAGTCAACGACCAGGTTGTTTCCGGCTGGGACCGGGAAATTAAGCCGGGCGATGTCGTTAAAGCCGGGCCGCGCCGCTTTGTAAGAGTTGTCTAAAACAAAACCCGCCCTTCAACTGGTTCAAGGCGGGCCTTGTTTAACTATACTACTTCCTCTTCGTCTTCTCCCTTTTCCTCTTTCTTGATGGTATCTTCTGTCTCCTCTTCGTCTTCTTCCTTCTCTTTCTCTTCGGTTTCCCCCTCTTCCATCAGGAGGTATTTCTCCTTAATCGACATAACGTCGTAAAGCGCCCAAGGCCCAACGGCTAAGGACTATCCAGACCTTAACCCCTTAAACCTTAAGCGTTGTTAAAGATTCAGTACACTATAGTATTTGCGCAACAAATTGCAAGAGCGAGGGCGTCGGCAGTGTCGTTGGGCTCGGGTACGCGCTCCAGCGCCAGAATTAACTTGACCATTTTCTGAACCTGTTCCTTCTCGGCCCGGCCATAACCGGAGACCGCTTGTTTAACCTGAAGCGGCGTGAATTCGGCTACCGCCAAGCCGTGGCGGGCGGCCGCCAAGAGCAGTACGCCTCGGACCTCACTGACGCCGATTACCGTTTTTTGGTTCTTGAAAAAAAAGACGCTCTCCAAGGCAATTTTATCCGGGCGGTGCTTTTTAATCAATTCGTCAAAAAAATTGTTTATCAGCCAGACCCGGTCTTTGTTCAACTGGTTGGCGGCAGTCCGAAAATCGCCGTAAGCCACCACCCGGTAATTTTTCCCGTCGGCGTCAATAATGCCGTAACCGATCAGCGCCGTGCCCGGGTCAATTCCCAAAATTCGAGTGGATTTCTTCAATGTTGACATGATCGCCCGATTCCTCAAAAAGTTTTTCCAGTTTCGCCGGCCCTTTTTATGGCCCGCTCATAATTAAATTAAAGTTCCCTGACCTTCTTTTTTCTTCAATCTCAAATGTTCTACCGCCAGATCCGTGATCATTCGGCCGCGCGCGGTGCGGGCGATAAATCCTAACTGCAGCAGGTAGGGCTCATAGACGTCTTCAATCGTATCTTCTTCTTCAGCAATGGCGGCGGCGATGGATTTGAGCCCGACCGGTCCACCCTTGAAGTTTTGATAAATAGTAGTCAAGATCTGACGGTCGGTCGGTTCTAGGCCCAACCGATCAATGCCCAAGAGCGCCAGCGCTTGGGCGGCCAGCGGTTCGGTAATGAGCGTGGAGTTTTTGACTTGGGTGTAATCCCGCACCCGTTTTAACAGCCGGTTGGCAATGCGGGGCGTAAAGCGCGAAGAAGCGGCGATTTTGGCCACCGCTTGAGGCGCGATCTTGACTTTAAGCAAGCCGGCCGAGCGGGCCAGGATTTTTTCAATTTCCGGCTGATTGTAAAAATCAAGCTTATAGTGAACGCCGAAACGCGACCGGAAAGGGTTGGACAGCAGCGAAATCCGGGTGGTGGCGCCGATTAAAGTGAAACGGGGCAGGTTAATCTGCAAGGTTTTAGCGGAAGCGCCCTTGCCGATGATAATGTCCAATTTATAATTCTCCATTGCCGGGTAGAGCGTTTCTTCAACGGTTTTATTAAGGCGATGAATTTCGTCAATGAACAAAAAGTCGCCGTCCGAAAGGCCGGTTAAAATTGACCCGACGTCGCCGGCCTTATCCAAGGCCGCGCCCGAGGTGATTCTGATGCCGGCGCCGAATTCTTTGGCGATGATGTAAGCGAGCGTGGTCTTGCCCAGCCCCGACGGCCCGTGAATGAGAATATGCTCCAGCGGTTCCGCGCGCTTTTTGGCCGCGCCGACCAGAATGGCCAAGTTTTCCTTGACATTTTCCTGTCCGACATATTCGCTAAAACTGGCCGGCCGCAAAGCCAAATCTAAGGCCGTGTCATCTGCTTCTTTTGGTGCCAGCACCCGATTAAGATTATTTTTCGTCATAAATTACAGAGTTGTATTACGGGGTTGACAAATCTATTTTTACAAGCTAAAATGGCAGTAAAATCCCTAGCGCTTTTTAATAGGGATTTTCATTTTCTTAAGGACCTCTTTAGTCTGTAGGCAAACAAGCCTTTTGGACACCAAGCGGCTTTTCCGGAGTATTTTCGCAGACGGGTGACCTGGTTCCGACTGGGTGATACCTCGGTATTACTCTAACCCGGACTTCCTAGAAGACCGGGATTGCCTACAGGCTAAAGAGGTTGTTGTATATTAATTTTAAATTTACTCACCTATCACCCTTATCACCTCTTCAACCGAAGTCAGGCCTTCCAGCGCCTTTAAAAGACCATCTTGTAACAGTGTTACCATCCCTTGACTGATCGCGAGCGCTTGGACTTCCGATATCGCCGGTGACTGCAAAATCAATTTTTCCAACTCGGGATTGATTTCAAACAATTCATAAACCCCGACCCGTCCCCGGTAGCCGGTGCGGTTACATTCTTCACATTTGCCCGGGTAATAGATTTCCATGTCCGGACTCGCCACTGGCGCTTTTATCGTGCTGGCCAGTTCAGCGAAAGCCCTGACCATTAAATCGTAATCAGCTTTTTTAATCCGTTCTTTTTTACGGCAACTCTGGCAAAGCCGTCTGACCAAACGCTGGGCCATGACGGCGTTGATGGCTGGGGCGATCGTTACCGGTTTGACGCCGAAATTAATCAAACGCGGTATTGCACCGGCGGCATTATTGGTGTGCAAAGTCGAAAACACCAGATGGCCGGTCAGCGCCGCCTGCATGGCGATTTCGGCCGTTTCCACGTCGCGGATTTCACCGACCAGAATTATATCCGGGTCCTGGCGGACGATGGAGCGCAAACCGCCGCCAAAAGTGTAGCCGGCCTCCTCGTCAACTTGAGTCTGGGAAATGCCGACGATCCGGTACTCAATCGGGTCTTCAATGGTAATGATTTTCAAATCCGGACTGTTGATGTGTTTGAGGAAAGCATAAAGAGTGGTGGTTTTGCCCGAACCGGTCGGACCGGTGGTTAGTATCGCGCCGGTAGTTTTCTGTAAAAGTTTTTTGATTGTTTCCAGCGTTTCTGCTCGCATTCCCAGATCGCTCAATTCTTGGCGGATGGTGGCCGGGTCCAAAATACGCATCACGATATTTTCGCCATAACCGCCCGGCAACACCGAAACCCGCACCTCGATGTCGGCCTTTTCTTGTCGAATGGTGAAACGCCCATCCTGGGGTGTGTCGTGAATGTTGATTTTCAAACCCGACATCAGTTTTATTCTTGACAGCAATTGGCCATAGCCGGCCGGCGAGAAACTGATAATGTCATACAGCACGCCGTCCAGCCGGTAGCGCAGGCGGATGTCTTTCTCCTCTGACTCCAAGTGAAGGTCGGAGGCCTTGGTTTTCAAAGCCCCGGCAATCAGGATGTTCAGCACTTGGGTCATCGGCATCTGGGTCAGCCGCTCTTTAAGGTCGGCCACGTCCTTGATCTGCTCCTGCAGTTTGGCCAGTTCCTGCTCTTTGATTTCCACTATGCCGAGTTTGGTTTGGGTCTCGCGCTTGAGCTGATAGCGGCGCCAAGCGATAGCCAAACCGGCCGGCGAAACAACTGCCAATTCCAAGGTGTAGCCGTCCTTTTTGAGATTGGCTAAAACCTTTTGGGTTTCAACCCCGGCCGGGTTCAGAAGGGCTATCCGGATAATCCGACCGGTTTTGGCAATTACCGCCAACTGACCGGCGTGGGCCTCGGCTTCGCTGACCAAAAACACCGCCGCCGAATCAATCGGGAGGGTTTTGAGATTAAGATAGGGTAACGATAACTTTTTGGCCTGATCTCTGGCTTTTTCTTCAATTTCTTGAGCCTTAATGGAGCTGATTTTCTCTTCCAGCTCCCGCTCCAGTTTTGGTTGTGAGGTGATCGGCAGGGCCACGTTCTAATTTTACACTAGTTGGAAACAGCTTCTAAACAAGTTGTAAACCGGTTACCAACATCAAACTTGGTCTAGCAACAATAGCCAGCGGGGTCAATGTTGATAAGTGGGTAAATAAAAAGCGGAGCGACCAGTCATCAATCCTAGCCCTAGAGCTTGACCAGCAAGCCAGCCTTTGCTATACTCGCGTTATCCAGTTGATTTTTATCAGCGTCCGCAGTAAGCGGGCGTTTTCGTTAAAAATCCGCTATAATTAACTATTATGTTGGACACCAAACAATTCATTTCTTCCATCAAGCAGATTGCTGACGAGAAGGGCATACCGGAAGATAAAGTCATTGAGACGATTGAAGCCGCCATTGCCGCGGCCTATAAAAAGGACTACGGCAAAAAGGGCCAGATCATCCGGGTCAAATTAAATCCGGAGACGGGCGACATCGCCGTCAGCCAAATTAAGTTTATCATTGAAGGCGTTGACGAAGAAGGCAATATCATTGGTCCTTTGCCCGACCGTCCCGATGACGATATTGAGCGCCCCAGCGCCGATATTGAACGGCGCGTTGAGCCAGGCCCCGAAACCAATGGTGCGACCTCGGAAGGGACAGATTCAGCGGAGAGCAATCTCGGCACGGGGACGCTCGGCGCCGGAGCGACCAAATTCAACCCCGAAAAATATCTGACTCTGGAGGAAGCCAGGAAAATAAAAAAGAAAGCCAGGGTCGGCGACGAGATCATCACCGCACTTGAAGTCAAAACCGAGTTCGGCCGGATCGCCGCCCAGACCGCCAAACAGGTAATTATCCAGCGTCTGCGCGAAATTGAGCGTCAGGTGATTTTCGCCGAGTTCAAACAAAAAGAGGGCGAAGTGCTCTCCGGCGTCGTTCAGCGCAATGAGCGCCGGATGGTTTACGTTGACTTGGGCAAAACCAACGGCCTGTTGGTGCCGGCCGAGCAAATCCCCCAAGACAACTATCGCCTCGGTCAGCGTTTGCGGTTTTTGATTCTGCGGGTGGAAGAGACCAACAAGGGCCCGGTGGTGCTGTTGAGCCGTTCCCATCCCAAATTAGTTTTAAAATTATTTGAATTTGAAGTGCCGGAAATTGAAACTGGCAGTGTGGAAATTAAAACCATCGCCCGCGAAGCCGGTTCCCGATCAAAGATCGCCGTAGCTTCCAACGAAGAAGGAGTTGACCCCATCGGTTCGCTGGTCGGTCAAAAAGGCGTCCGTGTTCAGACGGTCATTAACGAACTGGCCGGAGAAAAGATAGACATCATTGAACACAGCGACGATTCGGCCAAATTCATTGCTCACGCTTTATCGCCGGCCAAAATCCTGGCCGTCAAAATTCTGGATGAAAAATATCATCATGCTTTGGTGGAGGTGGCCGATGACCAGTTTTCTCTGGCTATCGGCAAGAAAGGCCAGAACGTCCGGCTGGCGGCCAAACTGACCGGCTGGAAGATTGACGTGCGCGCTCCGCAAGGCAAGCTGACGGCCGAAGAAGCGCTGGCCGAAGCGGGCGAGACACTAGCCGCTCCAGCCGAAACCCCAACTCCGGAAGCAGAAGTGAAAGCGGAAACCAAGCCGGAAGAATAAATGACCCACAGTATCAAAAAACTGCCCGGTTCTAAAATTGAGTTGACGGTTGAGTTGGGTAAAGAAGAACTCCAAGATTACGTCGCCGAAACTGAAAAACGGCTGGCCAACGACGCCCGCCTGGACGGTTTCCGCCCCGGTAAGGCCCCGCGCGAGCAGATCCGCAAACAAGTCGGCGAAGCAAAAATCCGTGAACAAGCGCTGGCTCTGGCTGTCCAGTCAAGTTTGCTGGACACGGTCAAGCAAGAAAAATTAGAGATTATCAGCCAGGAAGAAATCAAAATCCGGGCCAATACCGGCGACAAACTGGTTTACCGGGTCGTTTTCAATGTTTTCCCGGAAATCCAACTCGGCCCCTACACCGGACTGGGGGTTAAGAAAAATCCCGTCAGGGTCGAAGCCGAGGAGATCCAAAACGCGCTCCAAGACCTCCGGCGTTTGAAAACCGCCGGCCGAACGGCACCGGAGCTCAATGACGAATTCACCAAAGGGCTGGGCCGCTTCAACTCGCTGACGGAACTTAAAGACAGCATCAGCCAAGGGCTGGCCCTGGAAAAGGAAGCCAAAGAAAAAGAACGAGTCCGGCTGGCGATTCTGGAAAAGATCAGCGCGCAGACCAAAGTTGAACCGCCCCCGGCTTTAGTTGAGGAACGACTTAACGAACTGCTGCGCGATTTTGATAATCAACTCCATCAGCAAGGGAAGGAATTAGGACTTTATCTGGCACAGATTAAAAAAACCCAGGACGACCTGCTCCGCGACTGGCAAGCCAAAGCCGAGACCCAAGTCAAAATGAACCTGATTGCCCGGGAAGTGGCTAAACGGCAGAAACTGAAAGTCAGCGATGAAGAAGTCAGCCGGGAAATAACAACTTTAGCCGAACATTACACCCGCCAAGGGGAGCTAGAGCAACTTCAACAAGCCGACCCAGAGACGGTCAAGTTGAGGATTAAAGCGGTCCTGCTCAACGAAAAGGTCTTTGATTGGCTGGAGAAAAATAATCTAACCGGCTGACACAAAGCAAAACCCCGCCTAAGCGGGGTTTTGCTTTGTACCGAAAAACCGGTTAGCCGCGGGCAGGATACCCACAGCTTTTTCTCTTGCGGGCTAAGGCAATTCCATTATTATGAAATTACGGATTATGACTTACCCCGCTAAAAGCGGGGCGGTGTCGGTTTGCCCGCAAGACCACGGTTTTTCAGTAGCTAATAAGCATTATAACACTAACCAAACTACTTGTCAACCATATAGCAGCTCCGATTATTCGTGTGCGCTATTCGTATATGTAACTATGTTCACCTCACCTCGCTACTCTTATCTGTTCCTGCGCCTCGGCTTGGCTTTTGTTTTTCTGTGGTTCGGCGCGGGTAGTTTCATTAATCCCGACTACCGGCTAAATGCTTGGCTGCCGCAGCAGTTTATCTATATCCTCGGTATTTTTGAGATGCTAGTCGGCCTAAGTCTGCTGTTTGATATTTTCACCAAGCTTTTTTCTTTGCTTGCAATAATTTTTTTGACTGTTATTCTGGTAATCAACGGCTTGACCGAAATTATCGTCAGAGACGTCGGTCTGATCAGCGGTCTCCTGGCGGTTCTCTTCTGGCCGGAAAACCGAATGAGATTTTAACCAACGCCGCTTCTCAATATGGAAGAATTAACTCCAAAACCCGTTTTTCTCCAACTGGTTCTGCCGCTTTCGATTATCGTGGCCGCGCTTTTGATCGCCGGCGCTTTGTTTTACAACCGGGCCGACGTTAGAAAAAGCACGGCTAATATTGGCGGCCAGCCGGACCAATCCGCCGCGGTGAAAATCTCACTCAATGACAGTGACCACGTTTTGGGCGACCCGGGAGCCAAAGTGACAGTTGTTGAATACAGCGATTTCCAGTGTCCGTTTTGCCGAAGTTTTTGGCAGGATACCTTTGGCCAGATTAAAAAAGATTATATTGACGCCGGCAAGGCAAAATTTGTTTATCGGCACTTCCCGCTGGGTTTCCACCCGATGGCAATCCCTTCGGCCAAGGCGGTTGAATGCGCGGCCGAGCGGGGTAAGTTTTGGGAACTGCACGACCAGATTTTTGAAGAGCAGGCCAAACAGGGTGGCGGTACTATCCAATATACCGAGGCAGATATCAAAAACTGGGCCGGCCAGATCGGTCTGTCCGGTGACGATTTCAACCAGTGCTTAAGCTCCGATAAATACGGCGCCCGCATCCAGAGGGACTTACAATCAGGCAATCAATTTGGCGTTGACGGCACGCCGACAATATTTGTCAACGGCCAACGCGTTATCGGCGCCCAATCGTATGCGGTTTTCAAAGCGGCAATTGACGCGGCACTCAAGTAGCGCTCGCCCCGATGCCTCCCCTCACTAGTCCTCGGCTGCGTCTCGTCAGTCGTTAAAACCGAGCTTTGTTTCCAGAAATTTCAGGTAACCCGTCCGCTACGCGGGCTATTCAGCTCCGCTGCCGACCTCAAATTGTCTAAAAAAATCTATCTTGACTATGCCGCCGCCACGCCGCTGGATCCGCGCGTAGAGCGTGTAATGGCACGGGCGGAGAAAATTTTTGGCAATGCCTCGTCCGTCCATTGGGCCGGGCGGGAAGCCCAAAAAATCATTGACCAATCACGGGCAAAAATCGGCCGGATTTTACATTGCCGGCCGGGGGAAATTGTTTTCACCGGTTCCGGCACCGAATCGGCCAACCTGGCGATTTTTGGCATGGCATTGGCTTATCGGAAATTGGACGAACATAAAAACCCGGGCGGACATACCCGCCTAAATTTTCGGACTAGCGCCTCTGGCGCAGTTGCCACGGGTAAGTCCGAAAACTTAGGCGGGCATATTATCACCACCAAAATTGAACATCACGCTGTTTTGCGCGCTTGCCAGTATCTGGAAAAATTCGAGGGCTTCAAAGTAACCTATTTGGACGTTAAACCAGACGGCATCATTGACCCGGAAGCCATCAGAAAAGCTTTGCGGCCCGATACGATTTTGGTTTCCGTAATGTATGCCAATAACGAGATTGGCACGATCCAACCGATTAAACAAATAGCAAAAATAATCAAATCCTCAAAGCTCAAAGCTATAAGCTATAAGCTAAAACCTATCTTCCATTCCGATGCTTGCCAAGCCGCCGGCGCTTTAGATATCAACGTACAAAATCTGGGCGTTGATTTGCTGACCCTCAACGGTTCAAAAATCTACGGCCCGAAGGGAACCGGTTGCCTTTTCGTCAAGCGCGGCCTGCGGCCATTGCCGATAATTGTCGGCGGCGGCCAGGAACGCGGCCTGCGGGCCGGCACCGAAAATCCGGCCTTGATTGCCGGTTTTGCCACGGCTTTGGAGATAGCCGATAAAAACAAAATCCGTGAATCCGCCCGCCTAACCAAACTCCGCGATTTCGCCATCACCAAAATCTTGAGGAGTGTCCTCAAGGCGCGTCTAAACGGTGATCCCGTCAAGCGATTACCGAATAATATAAATATTTCTTTTAAGGGTATTGATGGCGAGATGCTAATGCTGGCTTTGGACCAAAAAGGCATCGCCGTCTCCACTGGTTCCGCCTGCACCACCACCGAGACTGGTCCCTCCCATGTTCTCAAGGCAATAAAAAACCCCCAGGGTTGGGGAAATGTGCGGATTACGCTGGGGAAACAAACCACCCAATCCGAGCTTAATTATCTATTGGCCAATCTACCAAGAGAAGTCAAAAAACTGCAATACCAAAACCGGCCCTAGGGCCGGTTTTGGTATTGTCCGCCCACCAGGACTCGAACCTGGACTCCACCGGTTAAGAGCCGGGAGCTTTACCAATTAAGCTATGGGCGGTTTGGTTATATTCTCTGATAGAGAATTTATTTTCTCAATCCAAGAAAAAATTCTGTGTCTTAGATTTTCAACCCCAGAACCTCGCACACGTACCTTTATTATCCCATTAGGTAGTATATTGGTTCTGTGTCCGGTGCCCCTGGGTTTTATAAAACTTTTACCAAAATTACACAATGGTATACCAGTTAATGTAGACCAATACCGTTTTATTTTAAAATCATCGTTGCCATAGTGTATGTGTAGATGTGCTCCCAGTTGGTTAGGTTTAATTCCAAATACCTTATCAAACCAACCAACCATTAACCTAATTACACGTGGATCAGAGTTCGTGATAGCCGTACCATTACTTTTTGAGCCTTCTGCCCAATAGAGCATAGCGCCAATCAAACGGAAAGATTTCCATGACACCTTTTTTATTTCCTTGCCTGCCGCCACTTTTATTAAAAAAATTTCTTTTTCTCGCTTAATTTTGTTAGCCAAAGCACCCAACTTTTGACCGTAAAAAGAAGCTCGTCGTTTTTCTATGCGGGCCGATGCAGATTTTGAGAGAACCACATCTCGACACCACAGACTCAAGATGCTTTTTGATACCCGTAGCTCCTTTAAAATTTCGTTATAACTAAAACCTTTGGCTCTAAGTAAGCGAGCCTTCTCATATTCCAGCCTTTTTCTTGGATATCGAACCACTAAGGCAATTATACTATAGAAGTATTAATTGGTTCAATAAAGTTATAAACAACTTTGCATCCCCGGCAGGATTTGGTCACAACTCTCGTCGGTTTCCGCCGCCGAGGTCGCGACCCCGCCTCGCGGCGACACTCGCCGATTACTCGTGTCGCATCGCTCCGGCTTTCAAATCCTGCGTTAAGTCAATAAATTGATTTAACCTATCTGCGTAGAATACTTGAATTAGTCCGAACCGCTTTCGCCGCCTGCGGCGGCGAGGAAGTCCCCCCGCGAAAATCCGGAAAGGCGGCGGAGCCGCACGAATGACAATTTCAAGTTTTTCAATGAGTTAAGTTTAACTCATTTCAGTAAATTTTTCAATCGAAAAATTTACTGGTGTGGCAGCAAATTCTTTGTTCTTTGAAATTTTGAAAAAAGAAAAGTCCCAAGCGGCGAACCGCGAGGGACTTGATGGTGAGTTGAGGCCGTGTCCTCAACTCGGTAAGTGCTGTGCGCGACACGGCGCGCTTGTGACTACTCCGCGGCGATTTCCGCGGGAGCCTCGGTTTCCAGCGTCTCCGCCTTCTCCTTGGCCTCTCGCTCCGGCGGCGAGAGAAGCGAGTTGACCACGCGGTGGATCGGGAGCGTGTGTCGCTCGTCCACCGACGCAATCGCCGGCTGCGCACCGCCCTCGTTCGGATCCGTCTGGCGCGTGCGCACCAGAACGTACTCGGAGAGCGTGCTCCCCTCGTACGCGTGGATCCAGGCGAAACCCGGAAGCGCCGAGTTGACCTCGTCGCGCCGGACATACCCGGACTCGGTGGCCACCGGGTCGAGGATGAGATACCCTCCGACCCGCCCGGACCAGTTCCAAACGAGGAGTGGCATGAGCCACGCGTCCTCCGGACGCGGCGTGGTGGGCTCACCATACTGCTCGCGCGTCACGCGACCGGACATGAGTGATCCGACGCCTCCCGTGCTGATGTGCAGGGTGGGAACACGGATGCCCTCGGGGGCCTCGTCGCGCGTCTCGCGGATGAACAGCCGGCGCGTGCTCGCGCCGCTTTCCGGCGAGTGGAACTCGACGAGCTCCACCTTGGCGTACTTCCCGCCGAGCTCCTTGATCTCGGAGCCTGTCCACAGCTTCCCGGCCTCTCCGATGCCTTTCTCGATTTTGCACCACATAACGATCTCCTTTTCGGTTTTGCCCAGCCTCCCTTGCGGTGAGGGCTTACGGGCGGTTTGCGGTTGAACTACCAGTCAGTTAGTTTTTTCTGGAGATCGCGATGGTTCGCGGTCCCCCATTAAGCGATTAGGTTTCTACTCACCTAATGGGGATCGCGAAGCGTAGTCAACTGTTTTATCAAAGAGCTATTTCGCTAATTTAAGGAGTAAATCTACCACCTCAAATTATGCGTCAAGTATATCATAGCTGACCAGTTCTGTCAAGCCCAAATGCTATTGATTAAACCTATAACCAAAAAACAAACAAAAAAGCCCATATTTCAGGCCATTTTTCACTCCTAAATCCTATGATTAAAACTTTTGGGATGAATGACTAAATTTGGTTGATATCAAGTAGAGAAAAACCGCT
>JBBTYI010000020.1:0-2408 GCA_038061865.1 Patescibacteria group bacterium
GCGAGCCCGCGTAGCGGGCGAGCCAATGACTTCATTTCCTAACTGGCGGAGGGTAGAGGACTCGAACCTCTAAGGGCTTGCGCCCGCCGCATTTCGAGTGCGGTGCCATACCATTAGGCGAACCCTCCAAGTCCAAGTGCCCGGGGCCGGGGTCGAACCGGCACGAGCTTGCGCTCACAGCGTTTTAAGCGCTGCGTGTCTGCCTATTTCACCACCCGGGCGAAAACTTTTAGATTAAGGCGCGGGGGAGAATTGAACTCCCGTATAGGGGTTTTGCAGACCCCTGCCTTACCACTTGGCTACCGCGCCATTAATTGTTGACTTTATCACTTTTAAGCGTTTTTTGAAGTATTTCGTCAATCCGAGCGGCGCGGTCGATAGAGCCATCAACTTCAAAACGCACCTTGGGCACCGGCCGCATTGCCAAGCGTTTATTTAAAAACTGCTGAAGTTTATAAATCTGCTGGTTGATTTGGGCAAGAGTTTTTTTCTCGTGCCCTTTCGGCAAAGTGGAGATGAAAATGGTGGCGTGCTCCAAAGTGGGGGAGACGAGGGCATGCGTCACTGTGACCAAAACGCCGCTGTCGAAATCAAGTTCATCTCGGAGTATTTTGCCGACTTCATCCCGCAGCAAGCCATTTATTTTATTCAATCGCTCGGACATTAAATTGTTCTTTTTATTTTTTCTTCCTGATAAATCTCCAGCACGTCGCCGACGGCAATCGGAGAAATCATTTTGCTTTGGGAATCAAAACGAACGCCGCACTCGTTACCTTCGGCAACCTCGCCGACATCGGCTTTATTTTGCTGCAGCTGGCCCAGCCGGCCGGACAGCAGGAGAATACCGTTACGCATCACATCAATCAAAGCGCCTCGGACGGCTTGGCCTTGCGTTACTTTGCCGCCGACGATTTGCGATTTATTATCGCCGCCCTTGAAAATCGCCAGTATTTTAATTTTACCTAAGGCATTTTTTTTGATTTCCGGTTCCAGTAATTCCGACATCAATGACTTAATATTTTCCACCAGTTCATAAATTGTTTGGTAAATTTGAACTTTGATACCTTCGCGTTCGGCTGATTGTTTGGCTGACCCGTCAATGCCGACATGGAAGCCGATGATCGCGGCTTGCGTCGCTCGGGCGTTTTTAATGTCCGCATCGGAAATAGTGCCGACACCATAGCCAACTACTTTATAGCCGACTTCTTCGGACTTTATCGTCCGCAAAATATGGTCAATCGCTTCCAGAGAACTTTGGACATCGGTCTTGATGATCAAGTTGGCAACCTTTTTATTGTTAACCTGGTCCGTTGCCAAGGATTCTTGGGCAAATAAGTTAATTGGGCCGAGCTCAACGGCCGCTAAAGCCATTCTTTCCGCTTCATTTTTATCGGCGGCGGCCTGAAACTCCTGGCCGACTTTAGCTGCCGACTCCCAGCCGGTCATAACACAAGGCTGGGAAGCAGCGGCCACTCTAATCGGCTTACTCAAAAAGTTTTCCAATGACTTGACTCTGCCATAAGTGTCGCCGGCCGAGACCCAGTCGCCGATTTTCAATTCACCTTCTTGAACAATCAAGGTCGCTATCAAGCCTTTGCGGCTGTCCAGGTGGGATTCAATGACCACACCCTTGGCCGGCGCGCTCGTCGGCGCTTGGAGCTCTTCCAATTCGGCAAGGAGCAGTATCAACTCAAGTAAGTGGTCAATCCCGGCGCCGGTCCGGGCCGAAATTTCCGCTACCGGCACCTGGCCGCCGTAATCCTCCACCATCACTTCATTTTCCGCCAGCTCTTGCTTGACTCGCTGCGGATTGGCGCCTTCTTTGTCTATTTTGTTAATTGCCACCACAAATGGGAGGGTGACTTGCTTGATAATTTGAATTGCTTCTTTGGTTTGCGGCTTAACACCCTCATCAGCCGCCACCACCAGCACGGCGACATCAGCCACTTTGGCGCCGCGCGAACGGATGGCGCTAAAGGCCTCATGACCTGGGGTATCCAAAAAGGTTATCTTTTTTCCGCTGGACTCAACTTGGTAAGCTCCTATATGTTGAGTAATGCCGCCAGCCTCTTTTGGGGCCTTTGTTTTTCTTATCTGGGAAAGTATTGTCGTTTTTCCATGATCCACGTGCCCCAAAACCACCACCACCGGCGGCCGGGGAACCAGTCCTGATTGTTGTTTGTTTTCGGCCATAATAAAAAAAGCGGCTGAAGCCTCACAATCATAGCAGATTTTTTTGCTTTTGGCCAGCTTCTGGATTAGAATAGAGCTGATTGGAAGGGTGGGTGAGTGGTTTAAACCAGCACGGTGCTAACGTGCGACCTCGCAAGGGGTCTCGTGGGTTCGAATCCCACCCCTTCCGCCAATTTTCAGAATTAGGATTTTGGGCGATTGTTGCCTCGCCCCGC
>JBBTYI010000021.1:0-10196 GCA_038061865.1 Patescibacteria group bacterium
AATTATCACATTCGCCCGTCAAGTCAGGGGAGCCGGGAATACCCGAAGGTCCATGTTTAATCTGTGGAACTACGGTAGGCTCGGTGACAAAGACTAAGTCGTAACAAGGCATGGCTAGGGGAACCTGGTCATGGATCACCTCCTTTCTAAAAATTCTTCAAGAATTTTTACCCCGAGTAAGTCGAGGGGTTATCCTTCGACAAGCTCAGGATAAATTTCCTTTGGAAATTTAGAATACGAGTCGGTGTAAGCCGTTGGCTGTTTGCTTGTCGATAGGCAAGTACAGCTAACGGTTTATGGTTGGCCGATACAACCTATTCTATCGGCGTTCGCGAACACCGAACAGTTCACAAAAAAATCTGGTTAACGATACGAGACCGCGTAAATCAAAATCCCGCCGAGGCGGGATTTTGATTTATTACTATTTTATCTGATAAGTAATCGTTACGTTTACCGTGATCTCGTTTTCCCCCGCCGGCACTTCCGGGCCGCCGCCGCCGATGGCCAGACCCTTCTCATAAAACACCGGGGGTGGAAAACCGTCCAAGCCCTCGCTGAAATTAACAATCCGGCCCAAACGAATACCCAGTTGGCTTTTCAGTTTATTCGCTTTGTCCCTGGCATCATTAATGGCTAACTCCCGTGCTTTGGCCTTTAATTCTTCCGGCTGGTCAACCTGGAAACTTAAATTGTTAACCTGATTGACGCCGGCAGTGACTACTCCGTCCAGGATGTTGCTGACTTTCGCCAAGTCGCGGATTTTCACTGCCAGCGTTTGATTGACCTGATAGCCCTGAATCCGGGGTTTATCAAACTGCGGATATTTGTATTGCGGATAGATATTGTAGCCGGAGGTTTTGACGTCTTTTTCGTCAATATTTTGTTTTTTCAGAAAATCCGTTACTTTTTTTGACTTGGCCGAGTTGTCGTCTTGGGCCGCCTTGGAAGTGGCCGCCTCGCTGACAATGGCTAGATTGACTACCGCCACATCCGGTTTGGCCACTACCTTGCCCTCGCCGGAGAATGAGACAGTGTTAGTAGTCGCGGCGGTATTGAGCTTTTGGTTGGTGCTAACCAAGAGGAAAATAGACAAAATTGCCGCCAGTGCCAGCCCGAGCCAAACGGCAATTGTTTTTTGCGGTGAGGTCATATATTTTAATACTAACATAATGAAATTCCCGCACAAGACTATGGAGCACAAGCTTTTCGCCGCCGGCTATCGGCAAATTATTGCCGTGGACGAGGTCGGTATGGGGGCGCTGGCCGGGCCGGTGGTGGTTTGCGCGGTAATGTTTAATAAAACTTTTTTTCAAAAGACGCACAAAAAATTGCGCCGGTTGCGCGACTCAAAATTGTTGTCGCCCAAAAAAAGAGCGGGGTTTCAAAAAGAACTGGTTAAACTGCCCGGGCTGAAATATCAAATCTCTTACTGCTATCCAAAAACCATTGATCGGCTAAATATATACCGAGCCGCGAGAGTAGCAATGCGGAGAGCAGTATATAAAGTGATGGGTAATAGGTTGCTACAACCTAAAACCTATAACCTAAAACCTAGCACCATTGTTCTGGTCGACGGCCCGTACAAAATCCCCGGCCTTTCCTTGCCCCAACTGCCAATCGTTAAAGGCGACCGCAAAGTTTTTGCCATTGCCTGCGCCTCCATTATCGCCAAGGTCTATCGGGACAAAATGATGGCTAAATATGCTAAACGTTACCCGGACTATGGCTTTGAGCAGCACAAGGGTTACGGCACTCGCTTACATCAAGCCCAACTGGCCGCTCTCGGTGTTAGCAAGATACACAGAAAATCCTTTGCGCCGGTGGCGAGGTTGATATAAAATAAAGATATGGTAAAGATTGCTATCAACGGCTTTGGCAGAATCGGGCGGATATTTTTCCGGCAGGCGTTCGGGCACAAAGATATTGATATTGTCGCCATCAATGATTTAGGTATGCCGGAGAATTTGGCTTACTTGCTAAAATATGATTCGGTCTATGGGCTCTATGAAAAAGAGGTTGCGGTTAAGGACAATAAGTTGGTAATCGATGGCTACAAAATGGTGGTGCTCAATGAAAAAGAGCCGGCCAAACTGCCCTGGAAGGATTTGGGTGTGGATGTTGTCGTTGAATCAACCGGCGTGTTTGACTCGCGCGAGTTGGCGGCGCCCCATCTGGACGCCGGGGCTAAACGAGTAATTATCACTGCTCCTGCCAAAGATGAGGTAACTCCGACCATCACTCCCAATGTCAACGGGGAAAATTTCAAACTTGATAAAATTACCTCTAATGCCTCCTGCACCACTAATGCTGTCAATCCGGTAATGGCAATTATGATGGCTAACCCCGGGGTAAAAAAAGCGGTTTTAAATACGATGCACGGTTATACGGCTACGCAGGGTTTAGTTGACGGACCGGACAAAAAAGGCGATTTCCGCCGAGCTCGGGCGGCGGCGGTAAACATTGTACCGTCAACCACCGGCGCGGCTAAGGCGACGATTCGTTCTCTGCCGATGCTGGAAAATAAGTTTGACGGTCTGGCTGTCCGGGTACCAGTTGTTTCCGGTTCGTTGATTGATCTGACTTTTATATCCGCCCGACCGACATCAGCTGGGGAGATAAATGATATATTCAAAGAGGCCGCCGGCCGCCCCGAATGGCAAGGCATTCTGACTGTTACCGAAGACCCTATCGTCTCTACCGATATTCTCGGCAACCCGCACGGCTCAATTGTGGATCTCGCTCTCACCCGCGTGGTAGACGGTGACTTGGTAAAGATTTTCTCTTGGTACGACAACGAATGGGGATATTGCAGTATGCTGCTCAAGCATGTTTTAACTGTTGCCCAAATACTCTGATTCATGAGCCACTACATTCACGAGGATAAGATCAAAGAATTGGAGCTCAAGGCCAATGCCATCCGCCAGACAATTATTGAGATGCTGGTGGCGGCCGGTTCGGGGCATACCGCCGGGCCTTTGGGTATGACCGATGTTTTTACGGCGTTTTACTTCCATATCCTCAACCATAACCCCAAAAATCCCGACTGGCCGGAGCGCGATCGGCTGATCTTATCCAACGGCCATATCTGCCCGGTGCGCTACGCTACCATGGCCCATGCCGGTTATTTCCCGGTCAAGGAATGTTTGACCCTCCGCCAGTTCGGTTCGCGCTTACAAGGCCATCCGGAACGCGAAAGATTGTCGGGCCTGGAAACCACCTCCGGGCCACTTGGTTCGGGGCTGGGTCAGGCCTGTGGCATCGCCTACGGCGCCCGGATGGACGGAACCCATTCGGCAAGCTCAGGGCGAGGAAAATTTAGGACCTATTGTTTTATGTCTGACGGCGAACATGACGCCGGCAATCTCTGGGAATCGGTAATGTTTGCCGGCAAATATAAATTAAGCAATTTGACCGGTCTGATTGACCGCAACAATATTCAGATTGACGGGATGACGGAAGACGTGATGCCTCTGGAAAATCTGCGCGCCAAATACGAGGCCTTTAACTGGCATGTTTTGGAAATTGACGGCCATAATATTGAGCAGATTGTTGACGCCGTTGAAGAAGCCAAAGCCATTTACGAAAAACCGACGGTCATCATCGCCCATACCATTCCCGGGAAAGGCATCCCGGAAATTGAATTTGATTACCGCTGGCATGGCATTCCGCCCGGGCAAGGGCCGGCGGACAAAATTCCCAAAACCGAACAAGCCAAACACTTTTTGCATGATTTAAGAACCTTGCAAGGTAAAATCCGAAGCGAACACCAGTGAAGATTAATCTCAAAAATCCGGAACTAAAGCCAACCCGTGACGGCTATGGCCTTGGTTTAGTGGAAGCGGGAGAAAAAGACGAACGCGTAGTAGTGCTGTGCGCAGACTTGAGTGAGTCCACCCGTTCGCAATGGTTCAAAGACAAATTCCCGGATCGTTTCATCCAAATGGGCGTCGCCGAACAGAATATGGCCACCGTCGCCGCTGGCTTAGCCAACTATGGCAAGATCCCCTTCATTTCCTCTTATGCCGCTTTTTCGCCGGGCAGAAATTGGGAACAAATACGCACCACGATAGCTCTCAACAACGTGCCGGTCAAAATCGGCGGCGCTCACGCCGGCATCTCGGTCGGTCCAGACGGCGCCACTCATCAGCAGTTGGAAGACATCGCGATTATGCGGACGATGCCAAATATGGTAGTGCTGGTGCCCTGTGACGCAATTGAGGCACAAAAAGCAACCGTGGCCGCGGCTTTTAATAACAAACCGACTTACATCAGATTCGGCCGGGAAAAGTCGCCGGTTTTTACAACCGTCGAAACGCCCTTTGAAATCGGGCGGGCGGAGATTTTTCGAGAAGGCAAAGATGTATCAATTATCACTTGTGGTATGCTTTTGTATAACGCCCTGGTCGCCGCCGAGAAATTGGCCCAGGAAGGAATTGATTGCGAAGTGATTAACTTTCACACTATCAAACCGCTGGATGAAAAAACGATTACTACCTCGGCTAAGAAAACCGGCGCGGTAGTGAGTGTGGAGGAACATCAGATTAACGGTGGTTTAGGTTCGGCTATAGCCGAAACTCTAGCTCGTAATTATCCAGCGCCCCAAGAATTCATTGGCGTCCAAGACCGTTTCGGCGAATCCGGCAAGCTGGAGGAGTTGATTGAACATTTTGGTTTGGACGCAAACGCCATCAAGCAGGCGGTTAAAAAAGTTCTAGTGAGAAAAAATGGTTAACCCCGAACGAAAAATTATCTCCCTGATCGCGCTGATTATCGGGGCGCTGTTGTTCAATTGGGCGATCCGCCAGCCGGTGCGCATAACTTTTAGCACTTCCGGCGCAGTTGAGTGTACAATCAACGCCCTCAATTGGGATAAGAACCAAGCGGTGATTGGTGAAACGGTGGCGATGCAAGCTGTTGGTACCAGCGGTTGTTTAGGTAAATCATTATCTTTAAAAATATATGAGGAGGATCGGGGAGCAACTGACGATGTTATCGTTATTATACCGAGTAGTTTTACAGGGAATGGGACTGGTTTCGCCCGCTACCAATTTAGTCAGGCAGATTACGAACAGGGCGGTAATGAGAGCGGCGATGAGATAATGTATTTTACGACTATTGTCGACGGTCAGGAGATCTCCGGCAAAGAATCAGCTTCCCTGCATTTAATCAGACCGACGGGTGGCAGTGAGGACTGCCAAATCAGCCGGGCGCGCTGGAATACCACTACTCGGAATGCGCCAATTGTTGGTTCATACGTGCAGTTGCTGGTGGATGGGTCAGGTTGCGCTAATCGGCCGGTTAGCTTAACAATTTGGGAAGAAGACAACCTTGGGAACGATCGGATCGTCGACCTAACAGCTAATTTTAATGCGGATGGTAAACAAGCGGTTGCCACCTGGCAAATTGCTGATTTAGAAGCTGGCGACGGTTATGGCTCGTTTGAATTCTTCTTCCGCGCAGGATTAAAGGTGGGTGAGAATTTGGCGGAAAGCAATAAGTTGTTGGTACCGATTAATTCGGCAACTGGTTGCGTCAACTGCAACACCGGGGCAATTCAGCCAAGCGTCTGTCAATGCTACGATGGCACTAATATTGAGCGTGGATTTAACCAAGATTGCAAGGCAATATGCCAAGCGTATATTGGGGACGCGCACAACCCGCCCGGAAACGGTGGTGGTGGAGGGGATTCTGGCGGTGGCAGCCAACCCGGCGGACAGCCAATTAGTTTCAATTTCAAACTAAAAAATTATCTGATCGGCGACCCTAAAGATATTGGCGGCGTAGCTAATATCATCGGACGCTTTATCTTCAATCTCGGCATTCCGCTGGCGGTGATTGTAATAATTTACGGCGGGTTAAGAATGCTGACTTCCGGCGGCAGTCCCAACCAGTACAAAAAGGGCTTGGAAGCGCTCAAGTGGGCCACCATCGGTCTGGCGGTTTTGCTTATCGGCAAAGGGTTTGTCTCACTAGTTCAGAGTATCTTAAGCATTAAGTAACTCCGCCATTTTGCCCAAATCCTCCCGAAAAATCGGTTCCAGATTAATATTTCGCAAAACCGCCGCCGGATGGTAAGCGATAAGAATTTTGCGGTTGTTTCTCTCGTGGACACTGCCGCGCCGCTCGGCCATCGTGCCTTCAATGCCCAGCCCAGTCATGGCAATGCGGCCAAGGATGACAATCAATTTTGGCTTAACCACTTCAATCTCTTTCTCCAGCGAAGGACGGAATTTTTCAATCTCTTCCGGCGTCGGCGTCAGTGTGCCGCCGGCGGCATCCCGGGGACGGTACTTGAGGATGTTGGAAATGTAGAAATCGCTTCTCTGCCAGCCCAATAGTTCCAGGGTGGCATTGAGCAGCTTACCGGCCCGACCGACAAAGGGCAGGCCTTCTTTTTCTTCGTTAACTCCCGGCGCCTCGCCGATGATCATAACCTGACTATCCGGCGACCCGTCATTAAACACCAGCCGCCGATTAGGATAGGCCTTGCGGATGGCATTCCAGAGATATTCTAGTTTTTCTTGTTTGGTCATCGCGCCCTCGAGAGGATTCGAACCCCTATTACAAGATCCGGAATCTTGCGTCCTATCCATTGAACGACGAGGGCTTTGTTTTCGCCTAAGATCTTCTCTCCCAGTATTTCCTTATTTTTCTAAAGTAACTGATGCGCCCGTTTATTTTCCCTATCTCTTTCGGATAAAATTCGAGTAAAATGTCGCATAATTCCAGCATCCACTTCTTCCTACTATTTTTAGGAATTATATTTACAATATTAGCGTTTGCGATTTGAATTTGCCCCCAGCCAAGTGCGCCAATAGTTAAGCAGTTCCAGCCAAAAAATTCAATTGGCGCAAAAGTTACATGTTTGATTACAATTCTTGTTTCTTTAACCCGATAGTTCACTTTCAGAAGCGAGAAATAGTTAGTATCTTCCTCATAGAAACGGGATAGTCGTTCAACGGAGGTTAAATTTGGCATATTGAACTTTGTGTCTAATCTGTGTGTTTTAACATCTACAACATAGTAGAAACCGTTTTTATCAGTAAAGGCTAAATCTGCCATCGCACGGCGTGCAAAAGAGGATGAGTATTCTTTTATTACATCCCCAAGAATAACTTGAAAGTTTTCCGCAATTATACCCTCAATGGCGTCACCTACCGCACGAGGACTATTGATGGTGCGGGTTGATAGAAAATCGGTTTGTCCATTCAAAAAAACCTTGATTTTCTTTTCGATCTTTTTATATTCCCCGGTGTAGAAAATCGGACTCTTTTTTACGGTATTTATCATAAGGGTTTGTTAGTAAAAAGATTATCTAATGTTTCGATCTGTTTCTTCCTACCATTACCACTAACCCGTTCATTAAGGGTGTTTCTTTCCCAAAAAACAGCATCGGAATACCCTTGTATCGTTTTTTCTTTTTCGGCCATTTCTAACCTTTTCTCTGCTAGGCAACAATAAAATTCATCTATCTCTATCCCAATATACTTCCGCCCCAATTTTTTCGCAACGACAGAAGTTGTCCCGGAACCAAGAAACGGATCAAACACAACATCACCCGGTTTTGAGCTTGCTAGAATAATTTTAGCGACCAGTTTCTCGGGTTTTTGGGTCGGATGATCGGTATTCTCTGGCATTGACCAGAAGGGAATTGTTAGGTCCGTCCAAAAATTTGAAGGGTGGGTTATTCGATATTTTCCGTTTTCTGTTTTTTCCCAACCTTTCGGCCTTCCAGTTTCGTCTTTATAGGGAGCAATGACTTTTCTTTTCATTTTGACCGCTTCAATGTCAAAATAGTAGTTACCGGATAAAGTACAAAACCAAACATCTTCAGAACAGTTTTTCCAATTCGCCTTTGCGCCGCGCCCTTTTTCTCTTTCGAAAGTTATTCTATTTTGAATCTCAAAATACTTTTTGGCGACGCTAAAAATTGCCCCCGATGATTTCCAATCCCCACAGATATAAATTGAGGCGTGGGGTTTAAGAATGTGGATAAGTTTTTTTACCCAGGAATCAAGCCACTCTGCATACTTTTCCGAATCCATTGCCCTGAATGAAGTCAGATTAAAATTTTTGTTTAGATTATATGGGGGATCAACAAAGGCAAGGTCAATAAATTTGTCCGGCAGATTATCAATCACTTCAAACATATTTTGGTGGATGGTTTTGTTTTCTATTTGTGAGATTGAAACCGGTTGACTAATTTTTATTAACTTCTTTCTTAAACGAGAAATTTCGCTATCACCTAATGTGATTGTTCTATTTCTTAGAGCTCTTTTTTTATCCTTAAAATATTCCATAGAATGGGTTTTTTACTGTGGACCGGGGGAGAATCGCCCGCGCCTCTCGGCTCGCCAGTCGCTCGCTTCGGGCTGGGCACCGCCTCGCGATTCCGTCTGCTGACGGAATATCGTTCCGGCGTCCGATTCTCCAAATCAGCCAATCAATTGGCTGATTTTGTGGTGTTTGTTGAAAAAAGTCAGAACTCATTTTGCGGAGAACCCTGATTGACCGCCTCCGCTTCGCTCCGGCGGAACGCTCGGGCGCGGCGGAATTCCCCCCACACCCCCTTCCGCCGCGCCCTCGCTTCTGGCATTTCGGCGAAAAAATCCGGCGACTAAATCTACTTTTATATTCTAGCCGAAAATTTTGCTAAAACAAACTGCTCAAAATTTTCGGCTTCCTTATTAGGACGACTTGAATATTCTTGGTAGATTTCAAAAATTAAATCTCTTAATTGATTTTTTTCAAACCGTTCAAAATATTCTTGAGATTTATTTTTGAAATCTTCAATCGTTGTTATTCCAAACTCTTCACATCTTGCTTTAAAGTTTTTACTTTGCGCTAATTCTTTCTGAAACTGTTCCTCGCTAATGCCAGAAATCTTTCGCGCAAAATCCTCATAAATTTGTGGTCTTTCTCCTCTCTTCAAAACATCATTGTAAGTTCTTATAAATTCCTCACACAGCAAGCTAAAATGTCCATCGCCATAATCTTGTTTTAATTTTTCGCTGGCGAGCTGAGATATTTTTTCTTTTTGTTCGTCCGTCAGTTGTTGGGATAACTTTTCAACAATTGGATTTACAATGCCGTGAGAAAATTCGTGGTCTTGGTTATCAATATTATCAATGTGAGAAATTATTATTTGTTCGCCGGGGAAAGCGGAAAAATTTCTGCCGGAATTCGCCCTATAAAGTGAGTCTGTAGGAACAAAACTTAATTTCCGCACATCTGTCGTTTTAGAATCTGGTTTGAAAAAATCAATTAAGCTCTCAATTCTTTTTCTGGTTTCTGCTAATCTTGTTAATCGCTCGCTCCTGTCCCGTTCTATTTCTGTGGCGAATTTTTCCGCTAATGGCGAAGCAGAAAAAGTTTGATCGAACGATTCCAAAAGGGCTAAAAGTTTTTGATGAACTTCTTCCGGATTTTTTACATGAGGTTTATACTTTGTCGCCATCTCTAAAACTTTTTCTGCTCTTTCCGGATGTCGATATGTAAGAGCTAAATTATAAAGAGTTTCTTCATCTATACCCTGCGCATGAAAATCTTTAATTGTTTTTATTGTTTTGGGATTTAACGGATTATCACGAAAATAATCCACCGCTTCTTTTGCTAAAGGAGTTTCGGTTTCTCCCCATTCCGGATTTTCTGCTTTTAACAACAAAGAAAATAATTGAGCACCTTTCTCCTCCTGTATAACGATTTCGGGGGTTTTCATAACTTCAAAGGTTGTTTCCTTTTTTTCTAGTTCTTTTGGTTTTTCCATATTAGGATAAAAATGGATTCAAAATTTTCCATAAAATTTATTTCAATAATTCGTCAGCCGACACTCCAAGCGCATTAGCTATTTTAGCAACTGTCGCAAGGGTAGGATTTTTCTTTCCATTTTCAATATTGCTGATATAACCTCTATCAACCTCCAATGCCCGCGCAATATCGCCTTGCGACATTTTCTTTTTAGCTCTAATGCGCTTCATATTTTGCCCAAGTTTTTCTGATATTTGATTCATAATTGGTTATTCACATTTTAGCACTTGTTATATTGCTGGACAATGTTATACTATAATATACTATGGTAATTTATGATTTATCTGTCGGATTTTTTCGCCGAAACGCCAAAAGCGAGGGCGTGGCGGGAGGAGGGTGTGGGGGGAATTCCGCCGCGCCCGAGCGTTCCGCCGGAGCGAAGCGGAGGC